>JAISZE010000076.1 GCA_031269405.1 Treponema sp.
CTCTCGCCTTCGATGCGCTTGAGGAGTTCCCCCCCTGAAAGCCCCGGCATACGCAGGTCCGTGATAACCAGGTCTATGTCGCCTTTCTGGAACCGCTTCCAGCCTTCGCTGCCGTCCGCAGCGGTTACCACATCGTAACCGTCCATCTCCAGGGAAACAGCCAGCCCTTCACGGATGTTCTTTTCATCATCAGCCACGAGGAGTTTGAATTTCATTCTGGCGCTCCGATTAGCCGCTGTTCCTTCTGGGGCGCAGGCAGGGTGATGATAAAGGCGCTGCCCTCCCCGGGCTTGGAGTTAACGGCGATTTCCCCCTGGTGCTCCCGGATTATCTTAAAGACCAGGGTAAGCCCCAGGCCGGAACCGGTGTCCTTGGTGGTATAGTAGGGTTCGAATATTTTTTCCAGGTTTTCTCCGGGTATCCCTATCCCCGTATCGGCAAGGGTTATCCTGATTTCCGTATCCAGGGCCTCGGTTTTTATGGTCAGTTTCCCGCCTTCAGGCATAGCGGCGATAGCGTTCTTTATCAGGTTGAGAAAGGTCTGCTTCATAAACCGCTCGTCGAAGTCAATCAGCGGGAGATCTTCCTGGAGATCCAGAACACATTTTATACCGGCTTCTTCAAGCTCAAAGGAAACGAATTCCGCCATTGCCGTTATAACGGCATTGATGTTTCCGCTCCTGAGCTGCATGTCCATAGGCCGGACGGCAAAAAGGAAATCCACCACGATACGGTTAAGGCGGTCAATCTCTTCGTTTACCACTGCCAGGTATTTGTCAAAAAGCTTGAAGTATTCGGTAGGCCCCCTGCCGGCATCGGGATCCTCCCCGGGGTGGGCTTCGAAGTAGAGCTTCTTGTTGGCGTCCATGGTTTTCTGTATAAGCTGCACATGTATCGAAAGGGAACCCAGGGGATTCTTGATTTCATGGGCGACCCCGGCGGCCAGGGTGGTAAGGCTTGCGAGGTTTTCCATGCGCCGCATCCGGGCTTCCCGGCTCCGTTTTTCGGTAATATCTTCAGCATAAATAAGGGAACCAGAAACCCGGCGGTCCTGTACCAGAGGCCAGACGCTCATGCTGAAAAGCCGCTGGACGCCGTTTATTTCGGCGTCGAATTCCCGGCCTTCGGCCTTGTCCCTGGCGCTGAGGGTTTTTTCAAGGAATTCGGCTATTTTTTCCTCCCGTATCCCTTTCCAGACAGGCTCCCGGCTCTGATCTGAAAAATTCCCTGAAAAAAAACGCCTGGCGTATTTATTTGCCAGAACAAGGCTGTGATCCGTATCCAGCACCATGATCCCTACAGAAAGGGAATCAAGCACGGTTTCAAGGCGATCTATTTCTTCCGCCGCAAGGGACAAAAGATCCTGCATCTGCTCAGGGGTAAGTTTGTTTACTTTTTGAAGCGTCCGCTTTATAAATTGCCGCATAGTGTTTTACAGTTCCGCCATACCCCGGCTTGTATCGGTAAAAAGCCGCTCCAGGGCCAGAGCGGGACTCTGGTTATAAACAGTCACCGCCGAATCGCAGGAAGCGGCGCATTCTTTCCATATCTTATTATACGCTATAAGCCCCGGCGAAGCCATCTGCCTGACGCCCCGTGAAACATGGGCCAGCAGAAAGCGCAAAAACCGTGAAAACATTGAACGGATTTCAAAATCCGCTGCACCTTTCAGCACTGTAGAAGCGGCTTCGCCGCACCCGGAGACCGGACGGCCAAGTCCGGCTTTTTCCGCCAAAGGGGCGGCGTACTTCCCAAGGAGCACCACGGCTTCGCTTTGGGCATGGGGGCTTTTTTTCTTTCCAAGAAGCGCCGCCTTGTAAGCCGCAGAGGCGGCAAAAAAAGCAGCCAGGGCGTCAAGTGTCCCGCCGGAAACAGGCAGAAAACTGTCCAGATACGCGCTTATGAGATCCCCTGCGCTATGGGAACCGGCGCCGTTTTCTTCCACACGGAAAACCCGCCTGATAACCTCCCGCTCCGCCGAGGCCCCCCGGGCGGCGAACCGGTACGGTCTGAGGCGGGAGCGTATGGTCTGAATCAAGGCGCCGGGACGGGATGTTGTAAGGATCAAGGTTACAGGCCCCGGGGGTTCTTCCAGCAGTTTGAGAAGGGAATTCCTCGCCCCTTCCTGCATGCAGTCGGCGTTTTCGATAAGGAACAGCTTGCCCTTCCCGGCCGGCGCAAGGCGGCACCACCAGGCCGCCCTGCGTATCTGGGCTATAGGTATGGATTCGCTTATCCCCGCTGACTCAAGTTTAAAGGCGTCGTTTTGAATGGACGCTACGCTTTTTTTTAGGGCCTCAGCATCGCTGGAAATCCCAGCGTCAAGCTCATCAAGCCCTTCTTCCAGATCCGTAGCAAGGGAACCGAACTTCGATATTTTGGGATCATCCTCCCAAAGCGCGGGATTGAAACGCAGGAGGAGCTTCCGCACAGAACGGATAAAAAGGGTACGCGCCGCCGGGGCGGAAGGCTCCCCGAGAAAGGCCGCGGAAGAAGCGGCTATTTCAGCGGAAAAAGGCCTGGGCCCGAGGCACAGCAGATCGGGGTGAAGCAGAAGGCGGTGCCTGGCGCAGGATGGGCAGCCGCAGTTCCAGGGCGCCCCGTGGTTTTCACAGGAAAGGATCCTCCCCAGTTCCAGGGCGGCGGTCCCTTTCCCCGATGCCGGGGGGCCGGCAAAAAGCATGGCCGGCGCAAGACGGCGGCCCGAAATATCCAGGGCCAGTTGATCTGCCGCAGGCTGGCCCAGCACATTCTCAAACACAGAAGCCTGTCCGTAAGGTGCCGGGGCAGAAGAACGCCGTCCATGCCGCTGCGGAGGAAATAGGCTCAACAATCAGGGGCAGAAGAATTTCCGCAAAAAGGCTCCCTTCAAGAACGTTCCCGGAGTTAAAGACGGGCTGGACAGCGATAATAAAAAGCATGAGCGAAACCAGGGCCAGCCCTTCGACTATACCGAAGACGGCGCCCAAAAACTTGTCCACTCCTGAAAGCTTTATTCCGTTGATCACGTCCTTGAGCACCTTTTCTATCATTTTAAAAATGATAAACACAATGAGGAAAATAGCAATAAAGGAAAGGATCTCAGGGATATATTTGACATCATGCATGGCTTTGGTACGGATAAATTCGGCGCCGTTTTTGAAAAAGAAAACAGCGGCGATAATTCCCAGGACCAGCGCGGCCCAGGAAAGCACCTCTTTGATAAGGCCCCGGAGATAACCCCAGATCGGAAGAGCGTCGTGTAGGGA
>JAISZE010000122.1 GCA_031269405.1 Treponema sp.
CCCTATGGGAAAGGTGAGCCGCCAGTTAATCCCGGCATTCAAAAAGAGACCGGCATGATTTCTTTGATGAACATAATAGCCTAAAGAGGCTGTGAAATTGAATGATGTGAATTTGAATAATTTATAAAATGTATTCTCATAACCAATTTCAATGCCTGGATGTAATAGTGAGTCTCCAAAGTAACTTATGTTTATTGGAATGGCCTTTTTTTCTTGTCCATATATGGGATGAACCGCCAATAATACTAAAGCGAAAACAATATATTTCTTCATAAAATGCCTTGCTTGATATTTTACTTGACATTTCATCATTTATTTTTTTTCTTGTCAATGCTAATCTTGACATATATAATCTATAATTTTCCAACCAATTCCAGCCCAAATTTCATATAACATTTCGGCTGTTTGCGGCGTTCCGGCCAGCCCTATAAAGCAAACCGCAGGTTTTGCAGCCATGCTAAAATGTGGATGGAGTGGAGCGTAGGAGGCGTAGCCGGCCTAGAAAATGAAAAAATAAATGAGGATATTACCGGCTGGCTTTACCATATAGACGCACAGTTTTTCCATGCGCTCGATATTGTTTTGTAGTGGTTTTGCACGAACTCCCGTATTTTAAAGGTAGAGCGCAGATCTCTGTGGTAAAAATGCTTGATTTATGCTAATTTGTCCCTGATGAAAAGAAAATGCTTTTGCCCCGGGGACCAGTTGGCCGGTTGCAGCGGTGGACTGTATGTCTTTCAAGGGAACAGCCTGGTATTTCCTGCTGACGCTTCAGGACCGGCTGTTCAGAAAGGGATAAGCCCGGAAGCCGCCGCAGCTTTTGCGGGCATCAAGGGCGCCGATTCTTTTGCTATACCTTCCCTGGACGGTTCCGGCGATATTCCCGGCATCACCCTCCCTGAATCCTTCAAGCCTGATAGCAGATGGAAGGCCCTTCCTCTGCGCCAGGTCCTGGATCTTAGCGCCTGCGGGACTATTGACGGCGGCCCGGGGGACACAGGCCGCCTGATCCGCTCGTATCACATCTCCCTATGGCGGAAGGAATCCCGGTTCTGTGGAAGCTGCGGCAGTCCCAACAAGGACGCTGATACCGGCGAGCTGGCCCGTTTGTGCCCCGCCTGCGGGCGCATGGAATTCCCCCGTATCGCTCCTGCTGTAATCACTATCATCATCAATGATAACGGCGAAGCCCTTCTGGCTCATAACAAAAAATTCGTTCCTGGTGTGTACAGCCTCATCGCGGGGTTCAATGAAGCCGGGGAAAGCCTTGAGGCTACTGTTGTCCGGGAAATACGGGAAGAAGTGGGCATTGAGGTAAAGGATGTGCGCTATATCCGCTCCCAGCCCTGGCCTTTCCCGAATTCCCTTATGCTGGGCTTTACGGCGCGCTACGCCGGCGGAGTCGTCAGGCCTGACGGCGTTGAGATAGAGGACGCCGGGTGGTTTAGCCGCAAGGAGCTTCCCCTTCTCCCTGGGAACGGATCTGTTTCTCGTTATCTTATCGGACTCTGGATCGAAGGAAAAATCGCCTGCCCGTAGCGTCCCCTTACAGGGCGTACAAATCTCTGCCTTTGTCATCTATAACGATGAACGCAGGGAGGTCTTTAACGGTAATAAGCCTTACCGCTTCCATTCCCAGTTCGGGGTAGTCAATGATTTCGCTGGCTGTAATGTTTTTTTCAGCAAAAAGAGCCGCTGCGCCGCCGGCAGTTCCCAAGTAAAAGCCGCCGTATTTTTTGCAGGCTTCTACCCATAAAGGAGAACGGTTTCCCTTGGCAACTGTGATGAGGGAAGCGCCGCGGGACATGAAATCTTCAGCGTAAGAGTCCATGCGGCCCGCTGTGGTAGGACCTAGGCTGCCTGTGATCTTCCCAGGCGGGGTTCCCGCGGGGCCGGCGTAATAGACAGGATGCTGAAACAGATAAGCCGGGAGGGTCCCGCCGGTAAGGAGGCTGCGCCATTTCTGGTGCGCTGCGTCCCGGGCAACAAGGAGTTTCCCTGAAAGAAGAAGGCGGTCCCCAGTTTTCAGGGCAGAAAGATCCCGGCATAGCTCCTGTATTGGTTTTTCAAGATCTATCTTGCGTACCGCCCCGGCGGAGTCAAGAGGAGCGGGCGAAATACCCCGGTTCCGTAGAAAAGAAAGGGGGTCATGGACAAGGCGCTCTATGAAAAGGCCTTCAGCGTTGATGTAAGCAAAGATGTTGCGGTGCGCCGTGCAGGAAACACCTATGGAAACCGTGCAGGACGCCGCGTGCCTGGGGAGCCGCAAAATCCTGGCGTCAAGCAGAAAGCATGTGCCGCCGAACTGGGCGCCGAGGCCGGTTTTTCTGCCAATTTCCATGGCTTTGTTTTCCCAGTACCGGTCCCGGTATATCATAGCGCCCGCTTCGGGGCCTTCTTTTCCGGCAAAATAGGGAACCGTGTCCAGGGCTTCGGCGGACGCCAGTTTCTGGACTTCCAGGTTGAACTCCGGGCTTGTTCCGCCGATCACGGCGGTAAAGCGGTACGGCGGACACGCCGCGGTTCCCAGGGAGCGGATCTTCTCTTCGAGAAAGGCTTCAAAGGCTTTTTCTTCCAGCAAGGCCTTGGTCATAGAGAAGAGGCTTGTTTTATTGGAAGAGCCCCCGCCTTTGGCTATAAAAAGGAAACGGTACGCAGGACCTTGTTTCCCGCCTGGGGCCGCTTCAAGGCGGATCTGCACCGGCAGGTTATTACCTGTATTGTATTCATCAAAAAACGAAGCCGGGGCAATCTGGGAAGCTCTGAGGAAATTATTTTTCCACGCCGACTCCACCCCGGCTTCCAGCGCTTCCCGGTCCCAAGATCCGGAAAAAACCCCTTCGTCCTTCCACCCATAAACAACCGCCGTCCCTGTGTCCTGGCAGAGCGCAAGGTTTCCCCCTGAAGCGGTTACTGCGTTTTTAAGGAGTAGGTTTATGACCATACGGTCGTTTTCGGAACTATCCCCGCTTGTTAAACGGTCCGCAAGAAGGGCCAGGTGGCTCTCGCGGAAAAAAAAGGCAAGCTCCCTAAAGCCTTCTTCGGCGGCTTTCCTCAACACAGCCTGGGGAATGACAAGCCCTTTTCTTTCGGCCCGGGGTTTTTCCGGGCCGGTGTCAACAGGTGTAAAAGCGGTTTTTTCAAAAGCCCGGAGGATGAAAGGCTCAAGGTCCACGAAGTTACTGCCTTATGCGGTCAATTTTTGAAATCCGCCAGGCGTCTTTGTGGAAAGACAGCGTAAGCCTGTCGGATATTTCAATTCCCGAAGGAGGCCTGGGCCTGGGGTTGTTCATCATCTCCTCCTGGGACGGAAGCTCTTCCTCTTCCCCATCGAACCCTGCCGGGACCCAGAGGGTGTAACCAGCCATGAAGCTGACTTCCCCGTCGCCCTCGTCTCCGTCCAGTGTCCTGAGTTTGAGTCCTGTTACGCCGAACACGGTTTTGTCCGTTTCAGGCGATCCCGCTTCGAGCCATTCCTGGGCGGTTACGGCGCTTTCCCCCATGCTCTCGTATGCCTGCCGGACTCTGGTGATTACAAAGAGGTTGGTAACCATATTGACGTCTTCTTTACCGGCCTTGTTTATGACGCACGCATCCATCAGAATATGATCCATTGTTCCGAAAGCGCCGTAATAGGTTTCCGCTACTTCAACAGGAGTCATGCCCCTGGTAGTAGGGAGTTCGGCCTGGTGTTTGAAATACCCCCGGACCCCGAGTATGAGCGCCAGCAGCGCCGCGGCGCAGCCAGTGATGATAGCGGTGTTCCGGATAACGAAACGCCTGGTCTTGACCGTCAGGTCCCGGGTCTTTTGGTACTGGTCTCTTTCATTCCGTAATTTGACCTCTTCTTCTTCAGTAAGCGGTGTAAACCACGAAGCGGCGCTCCGGGATCCGGGCCGCCCAAGGAACTTCGCCATCGCCTCAGGCGCGGGGCGTTTTTTTTCTTCCCCTTTTTTTACAGGCTCCAGGGCCCCGCTGATGAGCTTTGCCAGATCCTTATCGAGCCCGGGGGCTGCAAGTCCCGGAGGCGTAAAGACCCCCTCCCGTATATCCTGACGGAGGATTTCCCTGTCGTTACTGTAGAAAGGAGGGGCCCCGCAGAATATGCCGTACAGCATGGCCCCGGCGCTGAAGGCGGCGCTGTCAGGGCCTTTCAAGTCAGGGTGGAACCATTGCTGGGCGCTTATCACCCCGCTTTCTCCTGCGGCTTCGATGCAGCGCTTTACCAGCCGTTCAGGAGGGAAAAACACTGCCTGACCTGACCCGGAGGCTGAAGCCCCGATAAGGGTTCCTGCGGCTCCAGGGAACAGAGCTTCCTCTTTCAGTTTTTCGCAGGCCTTTATCCAACGTATTACAGCAGGAAGGGCCTCGTCCTTCCGTTCAGGATCCCGGATAAGGGAATCCAGGCTTTCTCCGCTAAACGCAGGCCCCCAGATAACCATGGTCCCGGGATCGCCCGGAACCCTTGAGCGTTCTGTTACCCCTGAAGCCTTCCAGGGTTCAACAGAGCCATCAGGATATACCATGTATCCCGGCTGGGTGATAAACTGGGCCATCTTGGCCTGGGCAAAAGCCTGGGCGTCCAGGCGGGTGTCAAAACCCAGGACAGTCCTGCCGTCCAGTTCAAAACAAAAAATGTTATCAGTCAATGCTACCTCTTATGTTTTACTACCTTGTTCCTAAAGGCGAATAGAGATACCTGAAATAATCCAGATCCGTAGAAAGGGTTTTGTCGAACTTCGGGAGCGTGGTCCGGTAGGATTCCACAGCCCGCCAGAATTCAAAGAACCCCCGGTCCCTGCTGTAGGCTTCGGCATAGATCCTCGTAGCCTCGGCGTCAGCGGCGCCTCTGATGGTTTCAGCCTTTGCGTAGGCGTCCGAAAGTATGGACATCCGCTCGTTGGTCATCCGGCCCATCCATTCGGCTTTTTTCCCTTCCCCTTGGGAACGCCGGTGCTGGGCTATCTGGTTCCGCTCTTTGATCATCCTGGCGTAGACGCTTTGCGTCAGCTCGTCGTTATAGCGGATCTGCCTAGTTACCACGTCGATAAGCTCGATTCCGTATTCAGGGACCATTTTCCTGGAACGGGCCAGTATTTCCTCAGCAAGCTGCCGCCTCCCTTTGAGGATAGGCTCCCTCGAACCTTCGCTCTCGATCAACGCGGGGCTCACTTCCCCGTTAGCTGAACCTTCGGTTTCGGAACTCTCGCCGGTTTTTTCAAGGAGAATGTTGGAATTCCGTACCGACTCTCTGAGGTAATTTTCGGCCACTACCGTGCGCACCTCGGAGTCTATCACTTCCGCCAGCTTCTGGTAAGCCGCGTCTATGGTTTGTATGGATTCATAGAATTTTTTCGGATCCGAAATGCGCCACCGGGCAGTTACGTCCACCCAGATATACTGCTTTTCTTTAGTAGGCATACTCTTCTGCTCGCCGTCCCAGGCCATGATCCTTTTGGGGTACCGGACCACGTCGTCAATGAACGGCGCCTTGATATGGAGCCCCGCTTCGGTGATCACGTCAGTGAGTTTTCCCATCTGGACGATGACCGCCAGTTCCCCTTCGTCGATTACATAGAAAGGACCCATGATGATAACTGCGATAACGGCGATGATCAAAACAACAAGAACGCTTAAGATTTTTTTCATTATCTTCCTCCCTGGTTATTGCCCAGTTCCCTTAAAGGGAGAAAATTATTAAACTGCCGGTCGATGATAATCGTCGCCTCGTCATCCTTGAACACCTCTTCGATCATCTCGTAGTAAAGCCGCTGGCGGGTAACATCAGGGGCCAGGCGGTATTCGTCATAGACGGCGTTAAACCGCGCCACATCCCCGTTGGACTTGTTCACCCTTTCTGCGGCGTAACCCTGGGCTTCCTGGATGATCCGTTCCCGTTCCCCCCGGGCTTTGGGGATTTCTTCGTTGTAAACCTGCTGGCCTTCGTTGATGAGGCGGTTCATATCCTGCTCCGCCTTGTTGACATCGTCAAAGGCTTCCTGAACCCCTCCGGGAGGATCGATGTTCTGGAGTTTTACCGCAATGACATCAATGCCCAGACCGTAGCCCCTGAAGGTCTCGTTCATGAATTCCGCCCCTGCTGCTTCAATGGCGCTCCGCTCAGGCCCCATGATTTCCATAATGGCCCTGTCGCCTACCAGCATATTGATGGCAGAACGGGATACGTCCCTGATGGTCCTGGTCCTTTCGTTCACGTTGAAGGTCCAGGCTTTGGGATCCACGATGCGGTACTGGATGATCCATTCCACCTGGATGATGTTAAGGTCCCCGGTGAGCATAGTGGATTCGTTGGCGTCCCCGGAATAGGTTGAACTGATACCGGAACTGATGGTCCTGAAGCCGAACTGTTCGGTTTGGACGGTTTTGACATTCACGATGTACTGGGTGTCGATGCCGAAAGGAAGCTTGAAATGAAGCCCTGGGCCGGAAATTCCCCTGAAGCGGCCAAACCGGGTTATCACTGCTTCTTCAGTCTGATCAACAATATAGAAACTTGTGAACAAAAAGATTACCGCCCCTATGACGGCAATCCCCAGGGCAATGCCGCCCGGGCTAAGGAATTTCGCCGCTTTTGGGGGCGTAAAATGAGCCATACGTTACCTCCGTAAAGTACAACAATTAAGATACTACAACTTTACACAAAATGAAAAAAAATATAAAGTTATGGCATGATATTTCCTTTAAAAGAGCTTATTGAATACGATCAGAATATGTATGAGATTACCTCAGCGTCTTCCCGGCGTTCTTACCAGCTTTCGATGCTGAAGGACACGGAAATTGAGGAAAACGACGGCAAGGTCGTTTCCCTGGCAGCCCGCCAGGTCTTTACCCAAGAGGTACAGTTCCGCCTCGAAACCGGTTAGAAAAGCGCGCAAAGGCGTCTGGCCCGTGAAACCCCAGGTACTCATACTTTTCGGCCCTACAGGGTCGGGTAAAACCGTTGTTTTGGAGCGGCTGTTTATTCACAACCCCCTGTGCCCGGCGGAGATTATCTCTGCCGATTCCATGCAGGTTTACCGGCACATGGACATAGGGACCGCAAAGCCTTCCCGGGAAGATCAGGGGCGTATACCCCACCATCTCATCGATGTCAGGGACCCCTGCGAGCAGTTCAACGCCGGGGAATTCGTCCGCCTAGCCTCTGAAGCCGCCTTTATGGCCGCAAGCCGGAACGCCTTGCCGGTGGTTTCAGGAGGCGCAGGTTTCTACCTTAAAAACCTGGTAACAGGCCTTCCTGCGGCGCCTCCGTCTGACGCTGTCATACGGGCGGCTTTAAAGGAAGAACTAAGGCAGAAAGGCGCCCTGGCGCTGATGGAGGAACTGGCGGCCCGGGATCCTGTAAGCGCCGGCCGTATCCACAGTAACGACGAATACCGCCTTATCCGGGCCCTGGAAGTCCTCCGCCAGAGCGGCCGCCCATTGAGCTCTTTCGCCTCAAACGGAGCGGCTCCCGCAGGCGAGTTGGCCGCAAAACCCTTCAACTTCCTCATCCTTGGGCTCAGGCGGCCCAGGGAGGAACTTTACAGCCGCATAAACCAGCGCTGCGCCGCTATGTTCCAGGCCGGCCTCCCCGGCGAGGTGCGGCGTCTCTTTGAACTGGGTTATACCCCTCTGGACCCGGGGCTCAGGGCCATAGGTTACAGGGAATTTTTTATCAGAGATGAAACAGAGCCCAGGGGCTGGCGCCTTTCGGAAGACCTCCCTGGCGTCCAGGCCCTGGCAGCCCAAAACAGCCGCCGTTACGCCAAACGGCAAATAACCTTTTTTGCGTCCATACCCGGAATCACCTGGATAGACTGCGGCGGGGACGAAGCTGAAACTGCCGAAAAAATCAGGCAGGAACTAAAGGCTTTACCTGGACGGGGTATTGCGGGACAATCTTTGTAATGAGGACAGCGGAACATGAACAAGAATCCTAATGAGTGTTACGGCAAAATCAAATTGAGCGCCTTTATTC
>JAISZE010000147.1 GCA_031269405.1 Treponema sp.
GATCCATATTCTTTTCCCGCGCAAGGCTGCGGAAGGTAAAATTGATAAATCGGAGATCCAGGGCGTCAGCCACCAGCCTACTTACCGTGGTGTTTCCGCAGCCGCTTTTTCCCGAAACAGCAATCCGTATGTTTTTCAGGGAATCTTTGTCCATCCGTTTCTCCTGTTACGCCAGGTTTATCCCCTCTTTTTCAAATCTGTGAAGTATCTCAAAATTTACCCTGTTTACTGTGTCAAGATAATCCGCGTCTTTGGCTACATAATAGACGAAATTTATCTGGCAAACAGCGCCGCCTGAAGAGATCATGCCCGCCTGGGGCGCGCCGCCTGTTCCTTCGGCGCTTTTTCCGATGTCTTTCAGAATAGCGACAGCTTCTTCAAGCTTGCCGGTGCCGCAACTACGGCTGACGCCGAAAGTCTGGATTACCCTGGTATGGGGTTCGGCGCTTACGTTTTCTATAGGGGATGAAGAAAAAATACTGTTCGGGATTATTACCGTCCTGTTTTCCAGGGTTTTGATTCTGGAAGTCCGTAACCCCATTTCGGTGATATAGCCGTCATAGCCGCCTATCTTTATCCGGTCGTTAAAATGAAAAGGCCTGTCCAGGAATACCGTGATGGATCCGAAGAAATTGGCCAGCGTGTCCCGGGAAGCCAAAGCCAGGGCGGCGCCTCCGAGGCCAAGGCCCGCAAGAATGGCGCTGATATTATAGCCTAAGTTTTTCAGAATAAAAACAACAGCCAGAGCCCATACAAGAGCCCTGAAAAGCTTCCGCAGCACCGGCTGGATCTCCGTCTGGCGGAATCCCAGTTTTCCCGTAACGTTATGGGGCGCATAGTACAGCACCAGGACATCGAGAATATTCTGCGCCCCACTGGCAATGATCATGATAAACAGAACCGAAACGCCGCGGTCTATCCAGAGGCGCAGGGATTCGTTCATGGCAAGGCGCCCAAGGCCCAGGGAAAATCCCTGGACAAGGATGAGCAGCGTCAGTGTTCTGCCGATAATGGGAATCACCGCATCGTCAATTTTTGATTTAGTTTTGTGCGTCACATGCTTCAGGAACACGGAGACTATCAATGAACAGACTTTTCCTGCGATAAAGCCGCCGGCTATGAACGCCGCTGCGATAACCCACTGCCGCAGGGTGTTATTCAAAAAAAAGACCTGAGAAAGACTTTGACCGGCGTTATTCCACATTACGTAGCTGCTCCCGGATATTTTCCAATGCGTTCTTCATATCCACTACCGCACGGCTTACATCCAGAACCGGGGTTTTGGAACCTATAGTATTTATTTCCCTGTTAATTTCCTGACATAGAAAATCCAGCTTTTTCCCGGGACTTGGGTTCCGTTCCATTTCAAGGCGGAATTCCTTAAGATGCGATGAAAGCCTGGAAAGTTCCTCGGATATGGTGTACTTCATAAGAAGTACGGCGGTTTCGGCTAGTATGCGGGTTTCATCAATTTTATCCCCAAAGAGTTCTTCAAACCGGGCACTGAGATTTTCCCTGATATATTTTTCAAGCTCCGGCGCATGGGACGCCACAATATCCACCGACGATTCGAGAATTGCGATATGGGAACGTATGTCATCTTCAGTATGTTTCCCTTCCCTGATCCGTTCGCTTTCGAACTGATCCGCCGCGTCTGCGAGTACAGGGCTGGTATAGTTCCGGTATTTTTCATCATCCCGGTTTTTTTCCGTCTCAAGCACCCCTTCAAGGCCAAGAATGATGTCCAGGCCGGGTTTTTCAGGTATCCCAAGGCTCCCGGCTAATTCGGATACAGCGTTCCAGTACGCCCTGGCGGCTTCGGTGTTTACCGTTACCGTAACAGCGGTATTAGTTTCTTTGAACCGCAGAGTTACCTCGATTTTCCCCCTGGAAAACCGGGATGCGATATAATTCCGTATTCTTGGTTCCAGGGATGAAAGCCTCGGGGGGAGATTCACCGTAAGATCCAGGAAGCGGCTGTTGTAACCTTTGATCTCCGCAGATACCGTAACAGCCTCGTCCGATTTTTCGCTGTAAGCGTAGCCGGTCATGCTCTTCATTGCCCTGCCCCCTCCCTGGCCTTGTAAAGCGAGAGGAGTCTGCGTCCGAGTTTCCAGTTATCCCCGGCTCCCATGGTAACAAATACATCGCCGGGAGCGAGGAGCTTTTCGGCAACACCGCACGCGCCTTCCGGTTCTTCGGTATAGAAGACCCTGTCCCCCATGAGGGCTTTTGTTTTTTCGTACAAAGTCTTTCCTGTCACGCCTCCATGGTATACTTCCCGCGCAGAAGCGTAAATCTTATGGAGCAGCACATAATCCGCGGCTTTAAAGGAAGAAGCGAATTCATCCAGCAGCGAAGCGGTACGGGAGTAAGTATGGGACATGAAACTTACTACCAGCCTTCTGGAGGAATAAAATTCCCGCAGCCCTTCGAGGGTGGTTCTGATCGCTGTCGGATGATGCCCGTAATCGTCGATAAATAAAATCCCCTTTGCCTCTCCAACTATCTCGGACCGCCTCCGGGAACCCCTGAATTCCTCAAGGGCTTTCCGGGCTTTCTCCTGTCTTTCGCTGTTCCAGCAGCGGCTTCCGTATTCTTTCCGCAAAAGCGAAGAAACCAGGGCCAGCGCGGCTGTTGCGTTCAGCGCCGTATGCCGTCCCGGAACAGGGAGCCTTAGTTCCCCGGGGAAACCCCGCACAGACACTGCCAGGCGTTCATCCTTTACCGAACAGGATTCTATGCCCCAATCCCCGGGGGCGGAAAAACCGTAAGGCGTAAGCTGTATATCCTGCCGCCCGCTTTTCAGGATAGACGCGGTTTCCGACGCCCCGGGATCATCGGCGCAATAAATAAGCTCCCCTGAACGGGGCAGGAGGCGGCAGTATTCCAGGAAAGCGTCCCGTATAGAAGGGTAATCGGGATAGTAATCCTGGTGATCGCATTCGACGCTGGTCAGCACGATGCGCCTGGGACGGAAGGAAAGGAAATGCCGGCGGTATTCGCATGTTTCGGCGACAAAATAGGTATCCCCCAGGTTAAGGGTCGACCTGCCGCCGAAGCCGCCGACAGCGCTGCCTGCCAGAACCTGGGCAGGAAGGCCAAGACCCAGGATAAGAGTCCCTGCGAAGGCGGTAGTAGTAGTTTTGCCGTGAACCCCGGCGATACCTGTAGAATCGAAGAGGCCGGAATAGGCGCCTAAGGCATCGGTGTATTTACAGACAGGAAGGTTCCGCCTTTGGGCCTCTGCCATCTCGGGGTTGGTATCAAACGTATAGGCTGCCGAATAAATAACGAGATCCGTTGTGCTGTCAATATGGGAGGCATCAAAGGATTCGTAAAAAGGGATCCCCAGTTCTTTCAAAATAGTATTGGTATAGAACGTTTCCCCTGTGTCGGAACCTGAAACCGGGACCCCCCGGTTATGCAGAAGTTCCGCTAAGGCGCACATCCCTGTGCCTTTTATCCCGATAAAATATACCTTCTTTCCTGCGGAGAACCCTTTCTCAATATCCATGTTTAATGGTATACAGAAAAGTAATGGAATCTTCAACTCCTTTCGGCAATTCCGCTTCGGTCTTTGAGTGGATCTCCTCTTTTATCAACTTTGAGCGGGATCTCAGTTCAAAATCCTTCCGCCTTAACCGGATGATGAGGCTCGCGGAACTGGCGGATCATCCCGAATTATGCGCCCCTGCTGTCCATGTGGCAGGTTCCAAAGGGAAGGGGTCCGTAACCGGAATGGCCGCCGCTATACTGGAAGCCGGGGGGATCAGAACCTCCCGCTACGCCTCTCCCCATGTCAGCGATTTCCGGGAACGGATTTCCCTGGGGAACCGTTTTTTCGATGAAAGCCTTTACGCCCATGGAGGAAATGCCCTCAGGGCTGTTACGGAAACGATGATAAAAGAAGGAAATGAACCGACGTATTTTGAACTTATGACCATGTGGTTCTTCCTGGTTTCCCGCATTTCAGGTTCCGGGGCTATGGCGGTAGAAACCGGCTTGGGCGGAAGGCTGGACGCAACCAATATCCTGGACCCTGTTGTTTCGGCTATAACGGTTATCGAGCTTGAACACACCGAAACCCTCGGCGATACCCTGGAAGCCATAGCGGGAGAAAAAGCGGGGATCATAAAAAAAGGGAAACCCCTGGTCCTGGCGGAACAGAACAGCAAGGCGCTTGAAGTCTTTAAACAGAAGGCCCGGGAACAAAAAAGCCCGTTTCTCTATTTCCCTGAATGGGGAACCATTTCACACCTGAGAATAAGCAGCCAGGGCACTACCTTTAATCTGAAACTGAAAAATCCCGGAAAGACACAATCCATGAGGAGGGGGGACCCTGTTATCCTTGAAGATCTTCACATTCCTATTCCCGGGGAGATCCAAGCCGCAAACGCCGGCCTTGCGGTACTGGCGGTAAAGACCGCTTTTCCCGGTATCCCTGACGGGGCTGTACGCAAAGGGCTTGAGGGTTTTACCATACCCGCCCGTTTTGAAGGGCTCCGGTCAAGCCCCGCTTTTATCATCGACGGCGCCCACACGGCCCGGAGCATAGCAGAATGTATCAAAACCTTTACCTGTCTTTACGGCGAAAAGGGGCTCCTTCTTTTCGGCTGTGCATCGGGTAAGGATGTTCATTCCATGGCTGAAACCTTGGTCCCCCATTTTTCCCGGATTATCATCACCACGCCGGGTACTTTTAAAAAAAGCAACCCCATGGAGGTGTACAGCGTTTTTGCCGGAGAAGGGAAAAAGGCGGGTAATTCCCCGGACATCGCCTTCTGTCCCGGTACGGCCCAGGCAATAGATCTTGCCCTGAAAATATCCGCGGAAAACGGGATTCCCGCCCTTGGGGCCGGTTCGTTTTACCTTGCAGCGGAAATACGCCTGAGGATTTCCGGCAAAGACGCATGATCCTGAACGGCGTATTCCAGCTCCCTGCCGCTTTCAGGGTCCTGGAAAGCGATTCCCCGGGCCATAAGGGCAAGGAAACCGCCTGGTTCCCCGGTACCGGCGTAAACCGGATCGTTCAGGACAGGGAAACCGATCCATGCCAGGTGGCAGCGGATCTGGTGGCGGAAACCGCGGCGTATCCTGATGCGGCAGCGGAAAATTTCTTCCCCAAAGGGAAGATCCTGTTCCTTTAGAACTTCCGCTATTTCGGTGCAGTAAGGATTGCCTTTATCCGCGGCGGTTTCTTTCACACCCTTCTGTTCAGGATTAAGAGGCCGTACTTCCTTCCGCCCCGGCCCGTAGGGCCTGAAAAAACTTTCGACAAACGCCGCTCCTTCCGGGGGAAAGCCAAAGGGCCGCTGCGGAAACCCTGAAAGAACCCGAGAGGCCCGGCATACAAGGGCGCAGTATTCCTTGACAATACCGCCGTCCTGCTGCTGCTTCCAAAGGCTTTCATAGGTTTCCTGATTCCGGGCGATAAGCACAACGCCGCAGGTTTCATAATCCAGCCTGTGAAGCAGCCCTCCTTCGCCTGCCTTCACACCCCTGATGTCCAGGATTTCAGGAAAAAATGAAGCGCACCACCCGGTAAGGCTGCCGCCGCTGCCTCTGAGAGGAACGCTGTGCATCTTAGGCGGTTTATAGGCCAAAAGATAGCCGGGGGTTTCCTTCAGGATTCGCGGCCCTTTGAAACAAAAAGTACAATTCAAGGCTTCCATTGTTTACAGGATAACAAAATTTTATGGAAACGCCAGGGAAGGGGGGTCCTGAACGTCTCCTGTTCCTGATGTCCCGGCAGAACGACCGAAAGCCTTTTGGCGTGGAGCATCAGCGTCGCCCGGGGGAAAAGGGGATCCGCTGAACCGTAGAGGGGATCCCCCAGTATAGGATGCCCCAGGGCTTTAAGGTGCACCCGGAGCTGGTGGGTGCGCCCTGTTTTGGGCCTGAGCAAAAGAAGCGAATACCTGCCCCAGGAGGACACGGTTTTGTAGAGCGTAAGGCTCTTCTTCCCTTTCTCCCCTGAAACGGCGAACAGTTTGCGGTTCCGGGGGTTTCTGGCAATCCTGGTTTCTATGCGCCCCTGTTGTTCTTTCGGCGTTCCCTGCACCAGGGCGGCGTAGGTTTTTACGGCCTTTCTTTTTCTGAACTGCCTTGCAAGGAATTCCAGGGCCCCGTCATCCCAGGCGGCGATGATAAGGCCTGAAGTATCCTTGTCCAGCCGGTGTACAATTCCGGGCCGCAGGCTGTTCTCAGGCCCAGGGCTGCGGAAGCCGGAAGAACCGTCCGTTTTGGCAAGGCCCCTGTAAAGCAGCGCGTTAGCCAGGGTCCCGCAATAATTCCCGGCTCCGGGATGAACCACCATGCCCTGGGCTTTGTTCACCACCACAGCGCGGCTGTCCTCGTAGATCACGTCCAGCGGGATGTCCTCTGGTATAAGGTCGGGAATTACCGTGCCGGCCCATTGAAGCTCTAAGCTGTCTCCTGACCTGAGGATACGGGAAATTTTAACCTCTTTTCCGTTGACCCTCGCCAGGAGCTTCCGGGCCCTGATCTGGGAACGCGTGAGAAGCTTGAGATTTTCCGCAATATAGCGGTCCAGCCTGAGTTGTTGGGGTATCCCTTCTTCTACTATGCAGGAATGCGAAATCATTAGGGGCCCTGTTCCACAGCCTGCCCGTCCCCGGACCCTTCGTCCCTCTCACCGTCCAGAGGCCGCCTGATGATAATAGGTGTTCCCACAGGGAGGCTGCGGATTTCCTGTTCCCGTTTATTGCGCTTGTAACGGAGAATCAGATGGTCCGTCACAGCGATAAGCACCGCGCCGCCTGCGGCTACTCCCAAAGTAACGAGCTGCTCACGCTGGGTCAGCCCCACCGACCCAGCCGCCTTGACCGGCCAGGGGGCGTAGCGCCTGTCCCAGCCGTGTGCGGCTGAACGGTACATATCATAGGCGAAATTGGTAAAAAAGAAGGCAAAAGGGAAAGAACCGAAGGCCACAATTTCACCCCTCCGCAGATCTTTTGCCCACTGGGGAAATCCGGTCATGTCGAAGGCTGAAGACGCCCCTGGGGTTGTTGTTGAGGAACTCTGGGCCCAGGCGGCCCGTAAAGCGCAGAATGTAAGGAGGATGACAGCAAGGAAAAGCGCTTTTATCTTCATCAGCCTCTTTAGCCTCTTTCTCCGAATATAGCGGTCCCGATTCTTACCAGAGTCGAACCTTCCTCTACAGCAATTTCAAAATCGCTGGACATTCCCATAGAGAGGCAGGGCCACCCCCCCTGGAGGGGGAACCTTTTTTCCAGCCCTTCACGGGCTTCCCGGAGCCTGCGGAACGAGGCCCGGAGGGTTTTTTCGTCCTTTGTGAAAGGCGCCATGGTCATAAGCCCCAGGGGTTTAAGGCCCGGATAAGACACCACTTTTTCCGCTCCCCGGTACAGGCTGTCCGTACCGGGAAAACCCGCCTTGCTTTCTTCGCCTGTATGCAGTTCCAGCAGGATAATTAAAGGCTTTTCCCTTCCTGCGGTCAAGGCCCCTAGTTCATCAATAAGAGAATCCCTGTCGACAGACTGTATACAGTCAAAAAAATCCGTCGCTTTTTTCGCCTTGTTCCGCTGGAGCGAACCGATAAGGTGAACCTCGACACTGTCCCGGCTATCTCCGCCTGAACGCCGCGTTTCGCGGAAACCCGCGAATTTTTCCGTCCCCTCTTGGACCCGGTTTTCCCCGAAAAGGCGTATCCCCTGCTTAACGGCTTCTTCCACAGCAGAAAGAGGGTGGAATTTGGAAACCGCCATAAGCCGGATCTCCTCACGCTTCCTCCCGCTGCGAAGGCACGCTGCGGCAAGGCGTTCTTCAATCCGGGAAATCCCGGTTTTTATATCATAGTCCATAGCTGTTTATCGACTCCACTGCTTCAGCAAGGGCGGCGAAATCGTCTACACCCAGATTCTCGGCCCGCAGGTCTCCTGACAAACCGCAGCGCCTGAAGGTTTCGTTCACGGCATCCTCTCCTGATACCTTTACTATACAGGAAGAAACAAAAAAAATCATATTGTTCCTAATGGTTTTTCGGCGGGATGCAAAAAGCGCCCGTACCAGGGGATGAAACAGCCTGGACCGGTTTTTCCGGTCTTTTTCGGGCAAAAGCTCCAGCCTTAGCCCCTGGGAATCCACCCTTGGAGGAGGGTAAAAAGAGGCGCCCTTGATGACCATTAGAGGGACTGTCCGGTAAACCGAGGCGCAGAGAACCGAAAAGGATGAATAGGCTTTAGTACCCGGCCTGGCGGCCATTCTGAGGGCAACTTCCTTTTGGACAGTCACCACTATACGGGAAAAATACCGCTTTTTTTCAATAAAATCCGCAAGGAGCGCAGCGGCGATGTTGTACGGCAGGTTCCCCAGAAGCAGGGGCGTCGTGCAGGCCCCGGTAGACGCGGGTGTAAACGAAGCAGCGGCGCCCGGCCAGGTTTTAAGGACGTCCCCTTCAATAAGCCTGAAGTTTTCATTATGTCCGAAGAGCTCCCGCAAGGCGCCTGAAAAAGCGGGGTCGATTTCGAAAGCCGTAACCCTGGCACCCCGATCCAGCAGCCCTGTAGTCATGGCCCCCAGGCCGGGACCTATTTCCCAAACCTCATTCCCACCCTGCGCCTCCAGGGCGTCCAGAAGCCTGGCCCGTATGCGGGGATTAATCAAAAAATTCTGACCGAATTTCTTGCGCATCCCTAAATTCCGGGAATCCAGGAAAGAACGGATTTCCCCGGGTGAATCATAATTAATTGGCAAAAGGGGCAATGTTACTCCGTATACGCCGGTCCCGGCGGCAGAGGCATACAAGGAGGCAGCACAGGGCCAGAACGGCAGCCAGGACTGCAAGGGGGTTTTCAGCCTCCAACCCCCGGACCTTCCCGACCAGGGAAACCATAAGATCCAGAACCCTGTATATCAGGGTCAGGATAACGTCAAAAGGCGTAAAAAGGACAGGGAACAGGGATACCAGGACCAGCGCGACAAGGGCAAAAATCATAAAGAGGGAAGCGGCAGGTACGATGATAATTCCCGCTAAAAGCCCCACTGGCTGCAGGGCCTTGAAGTACAGGGAAACCACCGGGGCGGTAAAGAGAAAGGCCCCGATAGAAGCCGAAAGGCTCCCGCCCAGGATCTCCGGCAGCCTTCCTCGGAAGAATTCATGGATCATTTCCCCTATGGTAAGGATCCCGGCAAGGGCCAGGTAGGAGAGGATAAAGGAAACAGAAAGCCCCGATTCACTCTGTACCACTATCTGTATGATAAAAGCCAGGCACAGGATATTGAAGGCGTCTTTTTTCAGGAAACCCCAGAGGCAGACCACCCCAAGGAGGTACATAATAGCCGCCCGTACCAGGGAAGGCTGAGTTCCGGCGAGGTAGACATAGAGAACGATAAAAACGCCCCCTGCCAGGGAAGCGGCCCGGATCCCCATGAGGCGCTTGAGAAAAAACGCGATTACCGCGGAAAAAAGGGCAAGGTGCATGCCTGAAAGCGCAAGCACATGGGAACACCCGGCGTCTCTGAACCCCGCCTGAAGGGAAGTGTCCAGATTATCCCGCACTCCCAGGAGCAGCGCTGAAGCCAGCCCGCTCCAGACCGGGGTATTCCCCGGAGGACCTGCAATTTTTTTCAGCAGCCCTGTACGGAAAGCGGTACGGAACTGTTCGATATGGGAAGCGGGCTTTGTAATGTACACCGCCGAAGCCCTGAACAGGAGGCCCCTGCCGCTCTCAACCAGCTTCCCTTCGGTATAGATCCCGCAGCCCCTGCCGAATTCTTTAAGCCCCGGGACAGCTTCGGCAGGGAAGAACACCGGGAGTTTTCCTTTAGCCGAAACACGCACCCCCCCCTCCCCAGCGGCGCTTGTCAAAGTCAGAGCGCCTATGCCCCGGTCGTCATTGAAAAGCCTGGGATCTTCCGCAAGGATGCCGGACACACCGGTTATCCGCGCCGGTTCAAGACCCGGTGCCGGGGCCGCAGGGACCGATGTCCTGGCGGCGAAACCCAGGCTGAACCCTGAAGCCCCAAAAACCGCGAAGAGGCACAATTTTTTAAAAAAAAGCAGGCTCTCATCATTTTTACAACAAAAGGGACACTGGGAAAGGGTAAAAAGGAAACCCAGAGGGATCGCCCAAAGGAGAGCCGCGGCAACAACCCCTCCGGCGCCGGTGCAGGCATACAGAAAAGGAAAAAAATAAAAAGACGCCCCCCCGCCCAGAGCGGCGTACACCGCAGGTAATTCGAACTTCCGGGATTCTACCATTTAAGCCTGTTCAAGGCCTCCCTGGCTGCGGCCTGGATCTGTTCCGGGTAATTCAGATACCCGATGTAGAGCAAATAATCAAAAGCCACTTTGTCGCCGATAAACCCGAGGGCCTGGACAAGAGCCATGATGACTGCTTCGTCATATTCGCCGTTCCGTTCTGTCTGGGAATTGAAGTACCCTAGTTGAAGGGCCAGTACCTGGGCGGCCTCGGATGTTCCCATGCCCCCCAGGCAGGCAATGGCTTCAAGGAGCTGTTCCCGTGAAGCGGCGCCGCTGCTGTAATCTGTCTGGACGCGGTAGAAGTGGCGTATTGTCAGGGGACTGGCGCGGACCCACTTGAGCCTGGTCAAGGCTTCAACTGCCGCGAAACGCAGGGATGAAACAGCGGCTCCGCTGCCGGCATTGTCTGGAAAAAGATCCAGCGTGATTTCCAGGGCAGTTTCCGCCAGCTCGCCCTGGTCGGCTTCGGTAAATTTCTGGTTAGTAATGCCTATCTGAAAAGCCGCCAGCTTTTCGGTAGGCGGATTTTTCCGTATTACATCAATGAGGTATTGTTTATAATTGCCCTGCAGGGATTCCAGGGCTTTTATTGTTTCCTGAACAAGGGCTTGGGGATAGCCTGCGGTCATAGCGGAAAAGAGCACCGGGAAGGAAGAGCCGTCCCCCAGAGAACCCAGGGCGGCAACGCAGGCTGTAAGGGCCGGGTAATCGGGTATCATCCCTGAACGGAAATAATTATTCTGGTTAGCCAGAAACTGGTTAAGGTTTTCGACGACCTGGGTATTGCCCCTGCCCAGTATGCCCAGGGCCCCCAGGATCTCAACACGCGAATGGGAATCCCTGTAAACAGAAAAGAGCTTCCACAGCGTATCAGCGGAAGGTTTATAGCCCGAACTTCCGGCGCCCCTGGCGGCGATCCCTGCAAGGGCTATCATGTCGGGATCCTCCCGGAGAAGCTCCCCGTTATCCAGAACGAACCTGAGGGCAAACTCGTAAAGCTCGCCGATAAATTCGGCGGACCGGTCATCCGTCGCCGCGTCCCTGAGTATTCCTGCCTTGGTAGCCAGGCTCGCACGGGTAAAATTCCGCTCATACGAAGCCAGAATAGACTCCTGGGTAAAAAGCGGCGGCGTTAAACCCCAAAGCAGGATCAAAAGAAACAGGCAGTTCCTATTGGCAGACAAAACGCGCTTTCCCACTATACTATATTCTCCATATTTTCAGCATTTTCCACTATACCTTCCCGGTCGTTTTCGTCTGATACTCCGGTTTCTGCGGAAACAAGCCCCTCTGCTTCTTCGTTCAAAAGGCGGAAAGGGAGATCCTCCTCTTCTTCCGGGAGCATACCGAAGACCTCCCCGAGAATTTGGTTCCGGATCTCTATTGGCAGGGGATCAGCTTCAATATGCAAAAGGGACCTGTTGAGGTCCTCCTTGTACTCAACGGAACGGACTGTTCCGATCATGACGATAGGGATGTTGTTCAGGGCGAACTGAACCTTTACCCTCAGCCCCGAGACCGCCTTGCCCCCGATGGTTACGGCGCAGCCTGTATCGGAAAGATCTTCCAGGAAGCATTTGAGCCCTGGATTGACTTCGATTCTGGCGGCTTCTTCCTCGTTAGCGATAAGGTAGAGGAAAGCGGATTTGTGAAGCTTCACCCTGATGGATTTGCGTTTCTGGGTGCGGAAAAGGGAATCGGCATGGGAAATTTTCAAAGACGCGATGCCTTTGGAAAACACCTCGTCCAGCACTTCCGAATCGAATACATAGCCGGCGTCGTCTTCGCGCCAGAAATATACGGATATTTTGAGGCCCTGCCACGAAAAAGTCCCGGGCAGCTTGCTGCTCACAGGCCGCGATACGGCAAGGTACTGGTTGGTATTCTTGACTATCTGGGATTTAAAAACCCCTGAGCCGCTGACCAGGACCCTGAGATTCTGGCCGTCGCTGATCTGCCGGGAATTGGAAATTCCGTTTTTGATTCTTGGTTTGTCCATTTCTATTTTTTTGCGGTAATCGTAGAGCTTGGAAAGGAAATCCTGGGAACCGGTTTCGCTGTCCTCGCCGGTCATGTGCAGACTCCGCACCAGGGACCGGATGCACACGTCCAGTTGATTTTGGGACCAGAAAAGAGAAGCCGGATCTTCCAGGTTCGATTTGACCGCAAGACGGCGGAGCAGTTCGATTTCCTTGAAACTGAAGCCCGCATCTTTTCCTTTCGCATAAAACTGCAGCCACGAAGCAGATTTGCCTTTGTTCGTCATGGAAAGAACGATCATCCCCAGGGCCGATGCGGCGATAATAATAACCAAAACAGGAACAAACATTCCCTTATTTCCTCATTTAGGAACTTATAGTATACTACAACAATAACTACTATACAGCAGCCAGAGACGGCTGTCAAAAGGAGAAAACCGCGTTCGCCCTTTTAGAGCCCCTTATTTTGTATTTTGTCCTCTTTTTCCCGGCTTCAGCGGCTCAGGGATCGGCTGAAGCCGGGGTTTTGGCCGGTTCAATCCCCTTTTCCTCTCTCCGGGAACTGAACCGCACATTTTCCTATACTGTACCGTCTTTAGGCCTGATATGGTATCTGGTTCTGGAAAAAAAGAGCCTGACCCCGGAGAGCAGCCGCTTCAAGCCCGGATTCCGGGACATCTGTTCCTTTATCCTGGGTTTCCCTGCGCTGATTCTTACCGGCTTGGGGATTTCCCTCTTGATCAGCTTGTTTTCCGCCTGGCCGGCGCCTTTGCGGATAGAAGCCCCCGGAGAGGCTTCAGGGTGGGTTATCATGGCGTTTTCCTGCCTTGGAACCGGCTACCTGGAAGAGAGTTATTTCAGGTTCTATTTCCTTGAGAAGCTGGAAGAAACAGGGACCTGCCTGTGTGTACGGATCCTGCTTTCGGCGCTGCTCTTTGCTTTCTGCCATGTATACGAAGGACCCTGGGGCGTCCTCAACGCCGCCCTGGCAGGCTGCGTTCTGGCGTTTTTGTATGAGAAGTTCCGAAGCCTCCACGGCGTTGCCTGGGCCCATGGGGCGTATAACGCCTTTGTGTACGTTATTGCCCGGTTCCTGTGAAGACCGCGCCGCTAAAGCTTACGCGTGACGAGCGATAAGTTTTCCCCGCTGACCGGTCAGTTCCAGGTAAGCGGTTTCGGCGAATCCAAAATTGGCGTTTTTGGTGAAGTCCTTTGCGTACTCGTCATAGAGCATGTCCTCGTACATCTGGCCGGCGAAACCAGTATCCAGAAGGCCGGATTTCTGTACCGTACTGCGCATGCTCTTAAGGAGGTTTTTGATCAAAAACGTTTCAAGCGCCTCGCATTGCTCGTAGAGTTTATCATTTTTATCAATAACGATTTTTTTGACTCCCAGGGAGGGAATGTTTTCCTCAGCAGGTTTCACAGCTCCGGCGTTTTGTTCCGCGGATTTTTCCAGGAGCCG
>JAISZE010000148.1 GCA_031269405.1 Treponema sp.
GACCTGGCCGCCCTCTACGCCGGTAAAAAATACTACACCGAGCGAAGCACCTTTGAGGAAGCGCGTGTCCTTAACAACGTTGAAAACGAGGCGGAGTTTATTTCCTGGGGCGTGGTGATTCCCCAGGACAGGGAGCCCCGGTAATGAATTACTGCAACGAAAGCTGTCTAATAGCCGTTAGTTTTTGCGGGACTTTCCCTCCGGCCCTTTCAGCTTCATACTCCCTCACCTTCGCGATAAACGCGCTGTACCCCGCGCTACGCGGACACGCTGAACGAGATGCCCCTGGACTCTCACTGTACGGTACACGCCACGGTGAACCAGGACATCGGCAGACACCTGACCGCCTTCGGCTCCCTGCGGAACATCCTGACAGGTATTAACGGCTTTTTCCCACCCCCTGGCGCATACAGTGTTCGGCGATGATGCAGCGGGAGCAGAAGGGGCTCACAGGCCGGCAGATGTTCTGTCCGTAGAGCACCAGGAGGCCGTTGATACGTTTCCAGTATCGCCTGGGAAGAATCTCCCTCAGCAGGGTTTCCGTTTCATCAGGTTCGCTGGTTTTTACCCATCCTGTTCTGTTGCTGATCCGGTGCACGTGAATATCCACGCAGATCCCGTCCATATCGAAGGCTTCGGTGATGACCAGATTGGCGGTTTTCCGCCCTACTCCGGGCAGGGCAAGGAGGGCTTCCATGTCAGCAGGGACTTTTCCCTTGTACTGTTCAATCAGGATAGCCGCGATTTTTTGCAGGTTCGCCGCCTTGGTCCGGTAAAATCCCGCAGGGTAGGCGAGCCGGGCGGTTTCCTGTTCCCCCAGTTTTAGAAGTTCCCTGGGCCCAGGGGCTTTTTCCAGAAGCGCCCTGGACGTGCGGGCAGTAACTTCATCTTTGGTACGGAGGCTCAGGATAGTGGAAACCAGCACCGCCCAGGGCTTGTCCGGTTCCTGCCGGTGTTCTTCCGCCACAGCCGTTACCGAAGGGACACCGGCCCCGGAAAGGGCCAAAAAATGTTTTTGCCATGTTTCAAGGACCCTGAAGACAGCCGCCCAGTCCGGCGTATACTCTTTCCTGTTCACCCTATTCCCTTTCTACCAAACACACTGCCAGAGCCTCCACTGCCCTGCCTTTCCCCAGTTCCCCAAGGCCCTCATTGGTTTTACCTTTGATAAAGACCCTGTCCGCGCCTATACCCAAGACCCGCGCCAGTGAAGCCCTTACGGCGTCCCTGTGGGGCAGGATCTTCGGTTTCTCACAGGTTACGACGCAGTCCAGATTGACAATGCGCCACCCTGAAGCCTGTATTTTTTCCCACGCCCCTTTGAGGAGTTCAAGGGAACCGGCGTCTTTCCACTTTGGATCCCCTGGGGGGTAGAGTTCGCCGATATCCCCCAGGCCTGCGGCGCCTAACAAAGCGTCAGTTACCGCATGGGCGAGAACATCCCCATCGGAATGTCCCAGCTCCCCTTTCCCGAAAGGTATCGCAATCCCTCCAAGCAGGAAGGGTTTCCCCCGAACCAGGCGGTGCAGGTCTTTGCCCAGGCCTATTCTGATCACGGCGCCTCCCTGTTGCTGAGGATCACAACAAATCCTCCTTAAAGGTGATCTTCCGGTTCCCGGCTTCTCCTGGGATGACCGCCACAGGGCCGATGAAGTCCGCCCAGACTTCGGCGTCATCGGTGTATTCAAACCCTTCGGCTTTTTCCCTGAGAGCGGCTTTTTCGTGGGCCCGCAGTATATCCGGGAACGCAAACCCCTGGGGGGTCTGGGCGGTCCCTAGTTCCGCCCGGCGCAGGTGGCGCCTGATAACGCCTGTTTCCCCGGGGCTGGGGAAGCGGTCCACTTCTTTAGGGGTTTCGATTACCCTGACAAGGGGGATGACAGCCCGGCGCTGCGTTACGACGCTGATGATTTGCCGGATAAGGGCGGAGGATACCCAGGGACGGGCGCCGTCGTGGATAAGGACATATCCGATTTCCAGGGTTTCAAGGAAAGAAAGAGCCTTGTGTACCGATTCCCTGCGGGTCCTGCCTCCTGGCGTAAAACTCAGCCGGTTTTGGGCCAGCAGGGACTGCGGCAGGCTGGCCCGGGCAGCAGCCTCCCCTTCAGGGGGAACGGTAATGACAATGGGACCTATTTCCCCGCAGGAGGCAAAAGCCAGGACCGCCGCCCCAAGGACCGTAAGAGGATTTTCCTGCCCGTCGGTACAAGAAGGGCCCAGTACGCAGTATTCTTTTTTCGCCCCTCCCATGCGGGATGAAGAACCCGCCGCGGTTATCAACGCTGCGACAGAGGCGCCCATGACCGGCAGCGGCTACCGGGATTCCAGCCGGGTAAAAATCATGTTTTCCACTTCCTCCCTGGGTTTACGGAGGGAATAGGAAACCTCATCTTCCAGAAGTTTTAGCGCCGAATCATAGAGTTTTCGCTCCAGAATAGGCAGTTCCTTCACTTTACTCCGGTGGTAGAGGGAGCGCACAATAGTAGCGATGTCCGTAACACTCCCTTTTTTTAGGAGATCCAGGTTCATCTGATACCGGAGTTTCCAGTCCGAAGGGATGGGTTCGTAATCTTCGCTGATAAGTTCCAGGGCCCTCAGGGCCTCGTCTCTGGGAACGATAGGCCGTATCCCCAGCCCTTCGGCCTTGTCCACCGGAACCATGATGGTCATATCCGATACTTCCAGGTAAATCACGTAATAAGGGATCTTTTGCTCTTTAAAGTCCTTTTCTTCAATAGATGTAACTATCCCTACCCCCTGGCTGGGGTAAACCACCTTCTGATCCACCTGGAAATTTTTTGACGATCTGCTCATTACCCGTAGTATAGCAGAAAAACGGCTGCTGTAAAAGGGGAGAAGGGGGGCAGAAAGCCGGATTAAAAACCCGGCCTGGCCATAACCACTCCCGGCAGGGGTTTCAGGGCTTTGAACGCCAGGTACTTAAAGGGGTGTATGTCCAGCACATTGGGATACCAGCCTTCGATTTCATCGGTATTGATGATGTTGATCGCAGGGCTGTAGGCTATGGGCAGCACTACCCCTCTGGAGAGGAGCAGCTTTTCCGCCTCAGCCAGGGTTTCCCAGCGGGCGTCTCCTTCCTGGGTCATGGATTTATCCATCAGGGTTTCGTAGTCAGCGTCATTGTAGCGGGCGTCGTTCAGGTTGGAATCCCGCCGCCACATCTGGAGGAACGTGTAGGGATCGGCGAAATCGCCTATCCAGGTTGTGGAGCCTACAACGTAGTCGTTCTGCTTCAGGGACTGGAAATACCGGTTGTAAGGCACGACGTCGATCTTCACCGGGACCCCGAGCTTTTCCATCCACGCCGCAGCCATAAGGAGGGCGATGCGTTCGGCTTCCTGCGAAGGGGTGATGCGGATAACCAGATCCGGCATGCCTATGCCCCCGGGATAGCCCGCTTCTTCAAGGAGCTTTACCGCTTCTTCCAGGTTGACAGAGTCAAGGCCCTCAATTTCGGGGTAACCCGGAATGGGGTATATCAGGGTTTTCGCAGGAAGATAATGCCCCTCCCGTATTTCATCCCAGGGGACAACCAGGGAAAGCGCCCGCCTGATCCTGGGATCCGTCCAGGGCTCCCGGGCCGAACGGATATAGTAGTAATGAGTGGCGAACATAGCGTTTACCGTAACGCCGCTCCTGTCCGTCAGGGCTTCGATGTTTACATCCCCTGAGATCCACCTGCCGGCGCCTGAATTCCAGAGAGCCGCCGCCTCATCGCCGTCATCACTATAGGCGATAGTTATTTTATTCAGCCCTACGCTGCCGGCGTCCCAGTAGTTTTTATTTTTAAGAAGCAGGATGTGGTTTTCATCAAATTCTTCGATATAAAACGGGCCGTTAGAAATCGGATGATTCCCGGCCCAGGCTTCCCCGTCCAGCATCGAAGGATGGATAGGGCTGAAGGAATGGTGGCAGAGCATACTGGGGAAAAAGGCCGCCGGGGAATTAAGGCGCACAACCAGAGTTTTGCTGTCTTTGGCGTCTATGCCTACCATGCCGGGATCGGCTGCTTGCCCCAGGCGGTAGTCCCTGGCCCCTTCGATAATGTCAAAAAGGGAAGAGTAAGGCGAATCCCTGGCGGGATCGATAAGGGAAAGCCATGCGGCCCGGAAGTCTCCGGCCTCTACGGGATCGCCGTTCCAGTACATGGCGCTGTCCCTGATGGTGAAGGTCCAGGTCTTTTTATCCTCCGAGACTTCCCATCTTCTGGCAGCCGCCGCCACAGGCTCCATGGTATAGGGGTTATAGGAAAAAAGCCCTTCGTACAGGGCCGTAAAAAGCTGGGCTTCGCTGGCAAGGTAGGATTTACGGAAATCCAGCTCCACCTCTCCGCTGGAAAACACCACCGCCAGTTCGTCCCGGCTTGCCGCTCCCGGCCTGGTCTCAGCATAGCCCGGTTCGTTCCCGCCATCTTCAGGGAATGCCGGCGTTTCGCCCTCCTCTTGAGGGATGGAAACAAAGGGCGGCTCTTCTTCAATATGATCCGGGGCGGCTTTGCATCCGCTTATCCACAGCGCTGCAAGGCACAGCGCCGGGATCCAAAGGGCGGGTAATCGTTTTCTCATTTTGTACCTCTTATGTATTGGGATTGACCCCGAGCCGTTTGAGCTGCTCTTCCGTTTCTTTCTGGGCGCTGTACTCGTGGCGTTTGGAATTAGCCCGTATTATGGCGTTTTTTATCGTCCCCAGTTCGGGCTTGATCCCCTTGACCTTGTCCCGGTCAGAGCGGTCAATACTGGCTTTGAAAAATTCATCCAGCGCCGAAAGGGTTTTGTGCTGGGATTGGATTTCCCTGATGTTTTTTTCCAGAAAGGCGATGATCTGCTCTTCCTGCATGGATTCGAGCTTGGCCATTCCCGCCCCTCTGGCGCCGATTACCGAAAGGGTCCGGATTTTCCGTTCCAGTTCATTCCTGAAATAGCCGAAGTTGATTTTTTCCCGCACCGGCACGCCCTTGAGGGGGTCAACGTATTCCACCTCGTAGATCACCGGCTCAGGTTCCTTATTGACCATCTGGGCAAAGACCTTTTTCACCTTAGACCAGAACCCCTGCTTTTTGCTCTCAAGGATCGCCTCGTTCTCGTCTATTTTAGGGACAATCTCGGTGAACGCGGAGGCCGTGGATCCGATAATCTGTAACCCTTCAAGCAGTATGGACTTGTAAGAAACCTGCTGCTTTACCACCTTGGGTTTCTCTTCCGCAACTTTGAGGCTTTTCAGCACATTTTCCCGCAGAGCAGGCCCATCTTTGGAATAATCTTCCTTAATTACCTCTTCCGCCAGATCCGGATAGAAGGGCTTTCCCGGATTGGCTTGGGCAAATTTCCTTTTTATCTGGGCCGTTGCCGCTTCCCCAGGAGGCAGGCCGGTAACCAAATCCCTCAGATCCAGCTTATAGAGTTCCCGATGGTAATCGGTAAGGGCCTTGAGGCAGCCCATAATGGGAGTATAGGATTTATTGAGGTGCGAAAGGGATTCGCTTATAACACTCATAGTCAGGGCGTCGGCGCCGAGTTTAATTTGATTGGTCATCTCAGCCGCCGCCCTGGTAACAGGGGACTGGGAATCCGGGGTAAGGTGTACCCACTCTATATATTTGACCAGTCCCAAGATACGCTTGATCCGGTCCAGAGTGAGAAAGTCCACGCTGAACTGGTAGAAGTTGACCAGGAAATCCAACTGATTATCATAGTTGGAAAGGCGGAGGGTAAGCTGATCTGTTTTTTCCGCTTCCGAAAAGCCGCTGGAATCGGGTACTTCAAGTTCTCCTATTTTTGTTTCCTGTTTATACGGGTCCTCATGAATGAGTCCCTTTTTGAGATAGATGTTATAAAGAGAGGCAAAGCCGGTCTGGTATAAACGGAGTTCTTCTTTTAATTTCGGAAGCTCCGATTTTTCAAGCCACTCCGCCCGAGCCTTGAGGGCGTCCGACAGGGCCTGCCGGTAATCTGTAGTTTCACCCATTTTCAACAGTATGCATTATAATAGAAGTTTAGGCAATGTTTTGCAGGATATTCCAGGATATTTATGAAATATATGGAATAAAAAGTTTATTCTTTGAAGCATGTTCCATCCCTGCGCCGTATAAAGGGGTATGAAAACGTTTGGTTTCCCGGCCCTGGCCCTTGCGGCCCTGGCCCTGGCAGGCTGCGGGCCTGTGCCCGAGGATTACCGCGCCGTCCTGCCTTTAGTCCCCCAGGGTTGGGAGGAAATCCTGGGCCCCCCCAGGTGGCGGCTGGAATGGATAAACACGAAGGGAGATAAAGAAACCCTGGATCTTTCGGAGGAGGACAGGACCTTTAGGGTTTCCCTTATGCAGGAATGGACCGTACCGGTAATAGCCTGGCCTTACTGGCCCGAAAAAGGTTTGCCGCCCGGAACCATGCGCCCTGCCGGGGCCCTTTTCCCCTGGGACGCCTCGGGGGATGATATAAGCCTCACCTGGCGCGCAGGGGTGGACGCTTTCCTTTGGCTGGAGCTTGCCGGTTCCGGCGGCTCCGGCCCAGGATCTTCCGGTACGCCCAGGGTCCCCTGGCTGTTCGATTGGCCCAGGTTTCGGGAACTCCTGGAGGGGAGCACAGTTTCCCAGACAATCCGCGATGATCCCTGGACAGCGGACTGGAAGCTCATAGCCCGACGCATCCTGGAATCCGGTTTCGACAGGCGCCGTATTGTCCCGAGGGCGGCAACGGAAATAGCCGTTCCAGGCTTAGACCTTCCCTGGTTCGGCTCCAGCCCATTCGCCCCGGCGCTCGTTCCTGCCCCTGGGGAAACCCTGAAGCTCGGCGCCTGGGAGGAGCCTGAAATGTACCTGTCAAGCCGGGGCCTGCTCAAATGCAGCAAAGACGCCTGGATCTTCATTCCCTGGCCCTGAGCGCTAAACTTGACCCATACATAAGCCTGAGAGCCCGGGGGCGGGAAAAACCCTGGGAAAAACGCTTGTAGAGTCCGCCTGCGCTACCTCCGGTACGCTCCGGCGGGGAATTCCAAATGTTTTTCCCAGACTTTCCCCCGTTCCCGGTAGTTCACAAAAAATGCGGGTCAAGTTTAGCCCTCTGGAGTGAAGGTATTAGCCTCACTGCAAATAAAAGCCTGGCAGGGAGGTTTCATTACGGGTCAGCGCGCTGGTACTAACGCAGTGGGAAATGGGGTATACTGGATATATGAGCAGAGGCGGTAATTTGTTTTTTCAACCCAAAGCGGCGCTTGTAATTGCCGTTTTAGCCGCAGCCCTTGTGGCGCTCATTTTGGCCTTTCCCCGCAGCCCCGCAGCTGCCCCGCAGGAAGAGCCGGCGTCTTCCCCCCTTCCCTGGCAGGCCCTAGCGCTCCTTAAAACCGGAGAAAACCCCCTCTGGTTCGAACTGGGGGAAGGCGGCCCCAGGCTCATTCCCTCCCCGGCTGAAGCGTCCCTTGTCCCCTTTGCCCCCTGGCCCCTTTCCCGCCACATAGCAGGCATGCTCCCTTGGGAGGACAGCCTGGTCCTGGCGGTAAACCGCGACGGTTTTTTCGTTATCAGCCCCGTTGCGGGACCGGACGCCAGGGGCAGCGCGCTGCTTTACCGGTCCGCTGATCCTGGCTGGGACCCCTATACAATCGCTTCCTTCTTTATCTATGACTCAAGCCCCGGGGTTCTCCTTTACAGGGACGATTTTTTTTCCGACCCCGAAGCCCCGCCGCCTGCGCACCAGGTTATGACCTTGAAGAAGGACAGCCCCTTTCCGGTTGCCGCCTTTGTCCCCGCCCTGAATCCGGACCCCTTCCCTCCCGGCGGGGGCTGGGAAACCAAGGCCCTTAACCGGGGCCCGGACGGGTTCTGGTACTACCGTCTGAGCCAGACCGCCGTGGAGCGGCCCGGGACCGTCTACTTCCGCTCTGCGGATCTTTCCCTGCCTGGCGAAAAGGTATCAGTTACCGATTTCAGGAATTCCTCGTTCCCTGAAGAAACCGCAAACGCCCCGCCCTTTGCAGCCTCCTTTTTGGGAGCCCTTGCTCTGCGTTCGGATTCCTTTGGCCGCGCCGCAGTGCAGATGATTTCCCCCCCCTTCCCTGGGGCCCGGTTTTTTTCCATGTCTCCCGCCCCTCCTCCGGAGGATGGCGGCGGATTGATCCTTTCCGCCTATAGCCGCGAAGACGCCCCCCTGGGCCTGGCTTGTTTCCCCAACGGCCAGGGTATGGCATCCTTTGACGGCATAAACCTTGTCCCCTTTACCCTCCCTGAGCTGCCGGAAACTTTCGCGTATACCGGTATCGGCCTGGCCGGAGACGTCCTTGCCGCGTCCTGGGAAGAACAGGAAGATTCAGGCGTAGGGGCTGCGGGGTTTATGGCAGTGGAGCTTCACGGCGTTATCCCAGAGGGGACGAGGATGTCCGGGCGGAAATAATCGTTGATTTTTTTTAGAATTCTGTTATTTTAGGTATTGACAGATAAAAAAATCCATGATATTATAAGAAAACTCCAAAGGGAAAGATGGTTCCGCACAAAAAGCGGGAAAAAGGGGGTAGTTATAATGATGAACTATTCACAAAAATGTCTGTATAATGACCTGTTTTTGTCATTT
>JAISZE010000139.1 GCA_031269405.1 Treponema sp.
GCTTGGCACCTTTTCATCCATAATACATCCTTTCCCTGCCCTGATCAACGGTTGTTTGCAGGTAGGCCCTTTTTACGGCGGATAACAGCGCTAAATCCGGTAAAAAATCTCCGCGTTGCTTCTGAAGAGTTTGTAAAGCTCCTGCCGGCTGGCGCCTTTGACCAGTTCCAGCAGGGTTTCCACGCAGACCGGGAAGGCGGCGGCCTGGGAAGAAACCGGCCAGTCCCCGGCAAAAATAACCCGGTCAAAGCCGAAGGCTTCAAATACCGCATCCGAAAAGGGCCGTATGTCGTCAATGGTCCAGTTTTTGTGATCCCCTTCGGTGGCCAAGCTTGAGACCTTACAGCAGAGGTTTGGGAATTCCGCCATACGCCTGATTTCGGTTTTCCAGGGTTCCAGCTTCCTGTCCCAGACCGGGGGTTTGCCGATATGATCCAGGATACAGGGGACATCGGGGATTTTTTCAAGCATTTTGAGGACATTCCTGTTGTGCCGGTAATTGATGTTGATGTCAAAGCTGAAACCGTACCTGGGCAGGAGCTTTAGGCCTGCGATAAAATCCGCTTTGAGGCAAAAATCCATGTTAGGCTCGAATTCGATGATCCTGCGTATACCCTTGATTAAGGGGTTTTTGGCGAATTCCGCGAGGTCTTCTTCCGCGGCTTCCCCTTTTTCCAGAGGCGCCCAGGGCACAATGCTGGCGATACGCGGGTCCGATGCTGCAAGGTCTGTAACCCAGGCGGCCTCTTCCCGGTACAGGGAAGTATCGGCTTCGCACTGGACGAAAACCATCTTGTCCACCCTTATACCTACACAGGCGGTGTTGTAATCAGAGAGGGCAAAGCTCCGGTTCAGAAAGGGGTTATCCTTCAGCCATGGGTAGTACAGCTTATCCAGGTCCCAAAGGTGCAGATGGGCGTCTGCGATTCCAAAATCCAGCATAGTTTCCGGTATACCCCCTATCTGCGGAAGGGATTCGGCAGACTCGGCGCGCTGGGCAGGCTGGGGGCCTTGCCTTCAAGGGTGTCCTTGAGGGCCTGTCCGGCCTGTTCCCTGACTTCTTCCTTAGCCTGGTTTACAGCCTCTTCCGCAGCGCCCCTGAGTTTCTGCTCAAATTCGTTCTTTTTATTGTTCAGCATGTTCCTGAGCTGATCCGCCGCCGCCTTGTCGCCCCTGGCGGCCTGGAAGAGGGCGTCAAGCTCCTCTTTGTTCACGAACCTGCCGTCAATGTACTGATCTATTTTCGCCCGTAGGGCCTTCTCCAGTTCATCTTCCGCTTTTTTGATGTACTGAGCGGCCATTTTTTTCAGAGCCTCCGTGACCAGGTTCCCGATGTTTGTTGTTACCGAAAAACGATCCTCAGCAGACGCGTAGTGTTCGTAGTTCAGGCCCAGGTCCAGCGAGGGGACTTCGGCTATAGCCTCGCTGACAGCCTCGGCGGCGGTGTTAGAGGGGTTGAGTAGCCGGGCCCGGGCCAGGGAGATGTCCCCGCGGCCTGTAAAGCTGCCGTCGATCAACCCGGCAAGGGCCAGGGTGAACGATGCGTTCCCGCTGAAACCCCCGATGCCAACGCGGCTCAAGTCCGCGCCGGCATCTACCGGGAAACCACCGCCGGAAACTTCCGCATTAAAACGTTCGCTGGCCCCGGACCGGAAATCGGCCTGGCCCTTGAAAGCGGCGGTCCTGTTGACGCCATCCCCGGCTTCTTCCAGGGAGAGAACAAGGCTCACAGGCGTATCCGACAAATCGGGATCGGAACTGACGCCCTGGAGATTAAAACCCCAGTGCCAGTTTCTGGGAGTCAGCACGTCGGCAGCCAGGGTCCCCAGGAAAAACCGGGGATAATTCCTGACAGGGAACTCAACGTCCCGGCCCTTGAATTTTTCTGTCTTGGGCTTAGCCGGTTTTGAAGACTTAGGAAGCCGGGCCTGTATGGCCTTTACCTTTTCGAGAACTTCCAGAGCCCGTTCCCCGTAGGCGAGGTAGGTCCGGGCGGAACCGGTAAGAATGTCCCGGATCACAGGCTCAATGACCTCCATGGCGCCACCGGAGGAAAGATCCAAGTAGGATTTAAGATGGCTGAAATCCGCAGCAATGGCGTTCCGGGCGTTCTGTTCCAGCTCTACCGCGGTTCTGACATCGTCCTGGATACCTGTAACGATTCCGTTTACATCCTCAGCGGCGGCCTGGACCGTGCTCACAAGGGTATTGATTTCCGTGACAGTTCCCTGTATCCGGGTTATCGTCTCCCGGTCCAGGGTTTTATAGTCGTTGATATTCAGCGCCAACAGGGGCCGGGCCTGGGTGTTGAGTTCTTCAATCCTGGCTCTGGCGTTATCCGTCTGGCCTTTCCATTTAGCCGCGGCGGTATTGTAGGCGTCAATGGCGGCGTCATAGAGCCTGGGGGTATGGAGCTTGTCGTATTCCTGGTTTAACAGGGCCAGAGCGTCGAAATTTTTGAAATCCACGAGAGGAGGAACAGCGGACTTCTCTACAGGCTTCTGTTCCTTAGGGGGTTTGTCCGGCAGGGCCCCGGACACGGTCCTGGGGGTTCCGAAGCGGATGGCGTCGGCCCGGATTTCTTCAATATACACCTTGCCCCTGAGCGCCGCCTGGGGCTTGAGCCGTATGTCCATGCGGCTGAACTGGATGAGGTTTGTCATGGGGCTGTCCCGGTCGGCGATGGTGAGGCCGTCCATGCCGATTTCAAAACTCAGGATACTCAGCCTGAAACGGTCGGCATCGACCCTGGCCTCAAAGACAGCCTCAAGCCCGGTTTCCAGGGCTTTTTCCAGAATAGGGTTCAAGAGGACAGTGAAGAAAAAAACCAGAGCGGCAATCAGAACAACGGCGGCCGTTAGCGGCACAATTTTAACCGGGCCTTTGCGGTTTATTTTAACGGCCTTTTGTAAAAGCCTGAGGCGCTTGACATCCTTTTCGTTCAGGTCTGTACGGATGCGGTAACCGTCATCCTGCTTTATGTAACAGGACCGGATAAAGGTTTTGTCGGCGGGGACTTCGATGTATTTGAGGTATCTGCTTTCCAGTTTTTTTTCTGTTAAGATTTTTTTGTAGAAACCGGGGGCTTTTTTTATCTTCCCCGGCTTGGGCTCTTTCGTTCTTTTTTCTTTTGCCACCCTGTCCTCCCGCCTTACCTGTCTATGCCCTTGCCGCCTGCGGCTGCTGCAACAGCTTTTCCCAGAGCGCTTATCAGGGGCAGCTTCTTCACAACTTGAACGATCTTGAGGTTCCGCAAAACAGGAACCGCTTTGCTCCGGTACAGGGGGACCAGCAAAAACACAAGCAGAAAAACCGGTAAGAAAAGCCCTATGCCGCTCAGGAGCCCTCCTGTTACCAGGGTGTTATTGAACTTGGTGAATGGTACAAAGGGCGTGTTGTAAAGGGTGGTAAACAGGGGCTGGAGGGCCTCTATATGGAGGAATTCCCAGCCCAAGGTATCCAGAAGGGGGTTTATCGTGTTAATCATGATTTTAATAACAGCCAAGACCAGAACCTTGGAAGCGTGGTGATGTTTAAAAAAGAAAGAAATTGCAAAAAGCAGTATCCAAAAAACATTTCCCGCCGGCACAAGCCCCAGCAGGAAGCCCCAGGAAAACCCTGCGGCAATCTGTCCTTTTTTCAGATTGCCGTTCAGGGCGGCTATCAGTTTGGCAATAGGTTTAATCATACCTTCATGATGTATCAATACAGGGAAAATAGCAAGTTCCAAAAACGTCTACCCCATACATCATTCAGGCTGCTTAACCCACTTCAAAGCTTTTTTTTCAAATAGCCCGATAAGAGCGTTTATGCCCGTAACGACAACTGCTATAAGTATAATGCCCGCAAAGACCTTGGGGTAGTCTGCCCAGGAGGACCAGCGCCGTACATAATACCCGAGCCCCGAGTTTGCCCCGATAGTTTCGGCCATGATCAGGATCATAAAAGCAGTGGCGATGCGGATACGGAGACTGCCGATTATCGGGATGGCGCATTCAGGAAGCAGCACCTTTACCAGCATGGAAAAATCGTTGAGATTGAGGGACTTTGCGCTGTCTATCAGTTTCTGATCCACATTTTTGACATTAGCCATCATGTTCATAATCGTGGGAAAAAAAATGCCCATAAAAATAACCGTAACAGAGGCTATCTTGAAAGTAGGCGCAATGGCGACGATATACGGCGCATAAACCAGGGAAGGCACCGAGGCTATGACAGTAACCACCGGTGAAAGGGCTTCCCTGAGGCGCGGATACCAGCCGATAAAAAGCCCCAGTATTATACCGAGACCCATGCCCATTCCCAGGCTGACAAAAACCAGGTACATGGAATTAAAAAAACCCTGAATCATTACCGGATAGTCCTGGGTAAAAACGTAAAAGACATTTTCCGGAGGAGGAAACAGCGTATAATGCAGCAGTTCGAATACTTTGGAACTTAGATCCCAAAGCAAAAAGAAACCGAAAATTATGCTGTAAACATCCACAAGGTTCAGGAATTTTTTCTTTTTAAGCCTGACGGCATTGATAAAAGAAGCCTCAAAAAAGACGAGGACAACAAGATAGGCCCAGGGCGCGTCAACATGAAAATCCGCAGGCGCGAATGTAGCCGCAACCGCAGCGGCGAACAAAATATTCGCCAGGTTAAAGAAGCGGTTTTCAAATAGAAACAGTTTCATAACGCAGCTCCGGTAATGTCGAGTTTTTCCCCGATGTCTTCATAGAAATAACCCATGAGCTGGTTACGGAGCCTGTTAAAATCATCACTCCTGAAAATATCGGTACGGACCCGGCGTCCGCCAAAATTAACCGGGATTTCGTCCCTGATTTTTTTCGGCTGCATAAAGATGACGCGGGTTGATAAAAAAATCGCCTCGTCGATGTCATGGGTTATAAACACAACAGTTCTTTTCTTCTGTTCGTTTTCGCAGATTTGAAGAAGCATATCCTGGAGCGTTGATCTGGTTCTGGCGTCCACGGCGCCGAAGGGTTCGTCCATAAGGAGAATCTCGGGATCCATGGCCAGGGCCCGGGCGATGACAACCCGCTGCTGCTGGCCCCCTGACATTTGGAAAGGATACGTGTTGTGATAATTCTCAAGCCCCACTTTGTTGAGATAGTCAACAGCGCTTTCTTCGAGTTCTTTCCTGGAAAGATCCTTTTTATTCTGTTTGATCCCAAAGGCTACATTCTCTTTCGCTGTAAACCACCTGAAAAGGGAATAATGCTGAAAAACAACGCAGCGGTCCTTTCCCGGCCCCTTCACTTCCTTGTCGTCAATCGTGATCTTACCCAGGGTTGGAAAATTGAGCCCTTCAAGGAGCCGGATCAGGGTGCTTTTACCGCAGCCTGACGAACCGATAACGCAGACAAACTCTCCCTTGTTTATTGCAAGATTAATGTCTTTGAGCACCAGGGAATCTTCCCGGACTGCTCCCGAACTATCGTATGTGAAGGATACGTTATCCAAAACGATATTAGCCATTTATAACTCCTGTCTAATGATCCGCAGGCTGTTCTTCAACCAGTTTTGCGACAATCCCGGAACCCAGGACCTTTTGCGACATATCCCTGCACATATCCCGCAGAAAACTAAGGGCCCCGTTGTAACCGAAACGGCTTGCGGTACAGGAAATCACATCTCCTGAAGGCGCCGAAACTGCTACAAAAGGCAGCCCGTGGTTGTTCGCAAAAAGCTGATCCCAGCAGGTTCCGAAAAAGGAAACCTTCCTGTATTTAAAAGCTTCTTTTTCCATCTCTGTCACGCAGAGGCCGCCGTCGTTGGTGAATACAATATCAAAATCATCAGCATCGCCGGAATTGATATCCCGCAGGTTTTTGATAATCCCCTCATGGTACGCTGGAGGCACATCTTCGGTGATATACACCTTAACCGGCGTCTTCCCGTAGTCATTAACCAGGAAACGGGTAAGGGATACGGCGGCGGCAGCGCTGGAATTGATATAGAAACGTTTTGGCGTCTGGGGGCCGCCGAGGAACTGGCCTACTGAGTTAAAGATATAAAAATAATACCTGTCCTCTTCGCGCTTGATGTATGCCTCGGCGTTTATCCGGTCCAGATTGGCGAATTCAACGAGTTCCCTGATAAACTTCGCCGTTTCGGTGGGCCCCACAGGAAGGCAGGGGTAATGAAAATACGGGGTCCCGAAAATGTCCTGCAAATGCCCGGCAAATTCAAGATCCGTCCAGGGCGCCAGAACCAGGTTAAAGGAGGCTTGGGGTATCTTTTTAACCGCTTCGATCCCTTTACCTCTTCCGTAGATGATGTTAGGTTCAAGCCCGATACCGGTTAGGGTTTTTTCAAGTTCTTCCATATCTCCCATCCAGAATGTATCGTAGTAGGGAACTATGCCGAACACGTTAACCTGTTTTGGGTTTATCTCTTTTTGGGGAAGTTTTTTCAAATACTGATCCGCAATGGAGTTGAGCACCTGGGAATGGCCCCAAATGTTGTTGCCCTTAAAGCCCGGCAGTTTCGCCCAAAGCACCGGTATCGGAGAACCTTCGAAATCCGAGGCCACTTCCTCAATGTCATCGCCGACTATTTCAGAACTGCAGCCGTCAACAAGCATGAGCATATCGGTCTTGTAATATTCGAGTGATTTTTGAACCAGTTTGCGCAGTCTGCCTGAAGCGCCAAAGACCACATCCTTGTCGCAGAAATTGGTGCTGGGAATAATGGAATTGACATACGAAACGCCCCTCTGGGCGCCGTTTAAATTGGCGATCACGGCACCGGCGTTTTGGATACAACCCGGCCCGGCGTGCAGCACCGGGAGGACTTTCTCTATCGCCAGGGCGGTATACGCGCCGCCTATAGAGCAGGCGGTCCGCTGTTGTTCCGAGCATGAAATCATATTGCTATCTCCTCATCGTAAAACTGAAACGGTTCTGTCTGATCAAACGCCTGGGTAAAGGGCGACTCGTAATGCTCACCCAGATGCCGGACAAAATTGGTATTATGGAGAAGTTCCACAAGGCAGTCAGCGAAATACGCAAGGCCCCGGTATCCCATTACAATAAGGCCGATGTCCACATTCATGGAGGGCAGCCCTTTTTTGCTGAAATAGGTAACCGCGTCATGGCCCCGGGACAGAAGAAAATCAGGATTAAACCCGCGCATAAGCAGGTCCGTTTCGGCCTGCTGAGCGTCGTTCACACTCGTAGGCACGTCAAGTTCCAACTCAGACACGTCTGTCGCTGCGGCGACTTTTTCGTCCTGGTTGGAGTTGTCGAGTCTGGGGTCGTAATGAAAGGCCACTGCGTGAAGAACTTCCACGCCAAGCTCGCCAAGCATGCGGGTGTACTCAAAGGCGAAACTGGCGCCCATGGCGATAAAGGCTTTTTTCCCTTTGAGGATTTTTTTTGCCTTTTCAATCTCCGGTGTGTACTTGGCTTTTTCCTCTTCGATCACCTGCCGGGCCTGGTCCTCTTTGCCGATATGGCGGCCAATGTCCATAAAGAAGCGCTCAAACCCGATGCCGCCGTAAGGAAGGTGGTGCTGAAAGTACTGGACCCCGCATTCCTGCTCAAGAGACGCGGCGAGGTAGCTTGATTGGGAACCGCACTGGCCCCAAGACGCCGTTGAAGAGCAGGCCCGCTCAAAGTCTTCCCGTGTAGCAGTCGCCGTGAGGCAGATGAGGTCAAGGCCGATTTTTTTGAACAACGGCGCTACAAACTGGCGGCCCATATTGTTAAAGCCGATGTAGTTGATAGTATTGTTTTTCTCTCCTGTTTTTTTAAGCCGCGATTTGGCCGCTGCATGGCAATAGGCGTCAAAACCACTGGCCCAAATTTTGGACTTGAAGCCTTCAGCGTTGGCTACCTGCACCGGTATGCCAAGCTCTTCTTCCATTTCACGGGCGGCGGTTTTGACATCTTCGCCGATGATCGCGGACACGCAGCTTGTGGCTATATAAATTTCCCCGGGATGATACCGGTCATAGGCAGCCCTAACGGCGTCTTTCAGTTTATCAACAGCGCCGAAAATAGTATCAGACTCGGTTATTCCTGTCGAAAAAACCCTTGCGTGGGAAAGCGGCGGCCTGCCCGGAATTACCGGAAGCTTGTTTTTTACCAGCGTAAACCCGACCTGGCAGCCTGCGCAGCCGTGAGGGGCGTGATCGACCACAAGAGTATCGTCCAGCCCCGCGAGCTGGTTGATAGCGTGGATATGGGAGCATGAACTGGTGGTTTGAAAATCCCGGCTTTTATTCGCAAGGCATCCCTGGCAGCCAAGGGTTGCCAGATCTCTCAGCGATCCGTCATAGCCTGTAATCGAGCCGAGCCGCTGTTCGCGGCTGGGTACTTCAGCGTTAAGATTTACACTCATTTATTTTTTCTCCGTAAAGTACAAATTAACCGCCTTAGAGGCGATATTACTTCCTGCCATGTTAAGGGGGAGAGGAGGGGGCCTCTAAAACCATCATGGTTTCAGAGGCCTTTGAACCCCCGGCAAATTCAATACGCGGAATTGTTCTCCTTAAACAATTCATAAGCCCTTTTGTACGTCTGGTCGTCCGGGAACCGCTTTAACAATTCCGCTATGGCGTCCTGATAAATGGTGATATCAACCCGGTCTCTCAAAGTGAACGGGGCTGTCCATTCAAAGTTGCCCAAAGCAAGATTTGTTTCGACAAGGGCTTCGATCTTGTTAAACAAAGGATCGGGACTTACCGGATTTCTAAAGTTAACAAGCTGGCCGCTTGCAAACTCCTTCTCGGTAGCGAAATACCGCACCACATTTTCCCGCTTCTGCTGGGTGTATTCGGTAACGGCGTCCACAATTTTGTCCGTATCGTCCTTGTAATCATGTTCAGCCCGGAGCAGGGCCCGGAGAACAGCCACATAAGGGTCGCGGTTCTCTTTAATCCCATCTATGTTTGCCGTTAGGCGGCAGCAGATATAATAAGGAAGATATTCGGCAAGATCGAATGCCTCCTTGCAGCCTGCGTCTTCGGCCATCCAGACACGTTCGGTCGTAAGAAATCCGCCGTCTACTGTTCCCTTCTTGATAGACTCAAGAGTAAGGCTGTTGTTATCAAACTGGACAAACTCAAAGCTGTTAATGTCAAAGCCCGGCTCCTTCTCGAAAATTCGCAGGAACTGATAGGTATTGACGCTGTTAGGGTTGCCGACAATCTTTTTGCCCTTCCATTGGGCAGGATCGCGGAAATCCACATCTTTGTTCTGCGGGCTCACTACAAGGGAAGATCCCTCTACCGCTACGCCGCCTATAACCACATGATCGCTGCCTTTAGCCAGGAACGATATTGGCGTGGAAAACGGGAATATGTCGAGCTTCCTGGTCGCCACAGCCGCAAGGCCTGAGTTTACCGTATCGACGGAAATAAGTTCGACGTTAACCCCTTCTTCATCGTAATAACCGAGTTTTTCAGCAGCCACAACCAGAGCCGGCCTGACCGCGTCCTCGACTATCAGCCCTATCTTGATAACAGGCAAGGCGGCGGCCCCTTCCTTTTTCTTACAAGCTGTAAGAACAGAAATTGCCGCAAAAGTGACAATGATAATGAATATCATTCCGAAACGCAGTGCGTTTTTCTTTTTCATTTTATTCTCCTTTAAAATAAAATTTGAAAACCAACAAACCCTGATTAGCGGCAACAGTATTTCTTTTTCATGTTATGCTCCTTATAAAAATTAAGCTGCTTCAAAGTATGGGCAGTAAAATTTCGTTTTTTTGCGCCATACAATGCTCTGCGGCTGTTTTTACCGCTTCTTCGACTTTGTTATACGTCATATACGCTCGTATGCCCTTTGACTCAAGAGTGTACCTCGGGGCCTCGCCTATGCGCAAAGCAATAACACCGGCGCAGCCGGCAAGTGTTTCAATAAGCGCGGCTATTTTGCTTTCATGATCGTAACAGCCCGCTTTTCCCTGACAGAACTGAGAAACCTGCCGCCGTTCGACAAAGCTGATCCTGCCGTTGTCCCAGGTGTATATAAAAAATTCTTCGGCATGCCCAAAATGCTGATCCACTAGCTTGCCGTCCCTTGTGGCTACGGCGAAGATCAGGGGCTTGTCCGCGGCGTCTTCATTTTCATCTCCTCCTTTACAAGCCGGACAGGCCGGCGCTGCTTGAGAAACCGTTTTCGTCTCCTGTTCCGCGTAAAGGCGGGATACATCCTGGTGAAGCGGCCCCACTGCGTCAGCCCGGCACTGCTTGCAATGGTACATCTGGGGCAGTATCGTTTCGCACTGTTTCCTCATAGCCGACAGTTCCTGGTTGCTGACCAGAGGCATGTCTTCAAAGACGCTCCCTTGAACAGGAATAAGCTGCATGATGTTAGTAAGGCATGCGCCGTAACTTTTCACCGTTTCGATGATCGCCGGAATATGGCTTTCGTTTATCCCCTTGAGCATGACGCAGTTGACCTTGCACACAAGCCCTGCTTCGGCGGCCCGTGCAAGCCCTTCAAGCTGGTTGTTTATCAGAACCGACGCCGCTTCCTCTCCCGTCAGCCGCTGGCCGTTAAAATCAACAAAGCTGATAATCTCCTTGCCGATAACCGGATCCACGGCGTTTATCGTAACGGTTAAGTGCGAAAGATTAAGAGCAACCAGTTCCGGAATATAGCGCGGCAGGAGCAGACCGTTAGTGGACAGGCAAAGAATGATGTTTTTATCTTCCCTGCGGATAAGCTCGAAGGTTTTCCTGGTCTTCTCAAAATTGGCAAGAGTATCCCCTGGTCCCGCAATGCCTGCAACAGTAAGGTTCCTCATATCCTGCTTTACTCTTCTGAAACGTTCCAGCGCCTCTTCGGGAGAAAGCACAGACGCGCATACTCCCGGGCGGCTTTCGTTGGGGCAGTCGAATTTGCGGACACAGTAATTGCACTGGATATTGCACCCCGGCGCGACGGGAAGATGGATACGGGAAAATTTCCCGCCGCATCCGTTAAAGCAGGGATGCCGCAGCATTTTTGTAAACACCGCCCCTTCTTTCATATCGCGGCTCCCGGGGAAGTTACCTTTCCCTGTTCCATTTCCAGAAGGTAGTCCCCCCATTTGCCCGCCCATTGGCGGAGTTCCGCGGTTTCCAGCGGGAAAGGTTCGCGGGATTCCGTGTGGTTTGCCATTTTCTTCGCAAGAGAACGGTAAACATCGGCCTGGGCCGATTCCGGCGCCGCTTCGATAGTGGTCTTACCCATGAGTTCGCTCTGGGTAACCGTAATCGAACGGGGAATATACTCCACTACCTGGGTCCTGGTCTGGGCGACAAAATCATCGATGATTTCCCGCGAATAAGGCGGCCCAACGGAATTGGCGATTACCCCGCCGAGAAGCGCCCCGCCTGAATGTGAATACTTGCTGATCCCTTTAAAAAGGTTATTTGACGCGTATATCGACATAAAGTCCGAGGACGAAACGGTAAACACATGTTCCGCTATTCCTTCCCTTATGGGCATGGCAAAACCGCCGCAAACGACATCGCCCAGTACATCGAAAATGACAATGTCCAGATCCAGTTCTTCGAATACCCGCTGCTGTTTAAAGAGCTCCACAGCTGTAATGATGCCTCTTCCGGCGCATCCCACCCCCGGGGCGGGCCCTCCGGCTTCGACACAGTAAATCCCGTTAAAACCCTCAAAAATGACATCCCGTGAGTTAACGCTGGATTTTTCCCTGATAGTATCCAGGACAGTGGGAATATACTTGCCGTCACGCAGGGTATTAGTAGAATCGCTTTTGGGGTCGCAGCCGAACTGCATTACCCTATATCCCATTTCCGACAAAGCAGCGCTCAGATTCGATGTTGTTGTTGACTTCCCAATACCGCCTTTTCCATAAATGGCGATTTGCGTTGTTTTCTTTGCCACGAACAAACTCCCATATCTTAGTAGTTTACTATGAAATAGACCATATAAAATAGATCGATTTACTAAGATATAATAAATATATCGGCCGGAATTTTTTTTGTCAAGACTTTTTTCGTTTTTTTTTGATTTTTTTTGAAAAAATTTTGAATTTGCGGATTTCCCCTATACCGGGAGGTTTTTATGTGCCTTTATATAGACAATACGCAATATAGACAATAGAAAAATTCTGCTTTATTCTGGTAACAATATGAGACGTTCCTTCTTTTTTTCGGTACGGGGAAAGATTTTTATCATTTTTTTTATTTTCATGAGCGTTTCTTTGTTTATAACCTGGTACACTATCGGGCACTTGAGCCAAACGGTAATGCTGGGTGAAAAAAAAGCAAAACTCCTGGGAATGGCTGCCGTTCTGGACAGCCTTTTAGGGGAGGATTCTTATGACGATATTCTGCGCCGCCGCGGAGCCGCCCAGGCTTCCCGGGCGCAAAAAATCACTATCCTGAACAACGAGCTCAAGGGTATTACCGATAATGTGGCCTCCGCCTATACGGGTTTGGGGGTGGGGTTTTATTCCCGTGATCTGGACGCCATTCTTACCTATGGACCAGCCGATATCTACAACGATTTTGTAGGGGTTTCCATAGCGGAGGATCATCCGGGCCGTCAGGTTATGGCCTCGGGAGAGGCTGCGGTAACCACCGGAACTATGGTCCGGGGGGACATCATGAACGCCATGCACCCCGTCAGACGGGGCGGTAAGATCATCGGCTACATCTGGGCCAATGAACTGTCCACGAGCATTGAGGGTGAAATCAAGAGCATAACCCGTCGGCTTTATCTTATCATGGGCCTTGTCTACGGGGGCACCCTCATCCTGGTAATCTTCCTTTCCCGGCGGATAGTCGCGGATGTAAACCACGTCGTAAGCGGGGTCAGGGAAATGCAGGGCGATCTTTCAAAACGGATTGAAAAAATTCCGGGGGAATTGGGAGAGGTGGTAGAGAGCATCAATGCGATGGCTGGGGCTATAGCCCAGGCCAACGAAGATCGCCGGTCCCTGATCCTGGCGGAGTCCGCTAATGCCGCCCAGCGGGAATTTCTGGCCCGGATGAGCCATGAGATCCGTACCCCCATGAACGGTGTCCTGGGGATGACCCGTCTGGCTATGCAGGCCGATTCCCCGGAAAAGCGGTACGAATACCTCAAAAAGATACAGTCTTCCGCCTCCCTGCTCCTGGGGATCATTAACGATATCCTGGACTTTTCCAAAATAGAGGCGGGCAAACTGGAACTGGATAACCATCCTTTCAACATCACCGAGATGGTTGAAAATATCCGGGAACTCATCCTCCCCCGGATAGAAGAAAAAGGACTGGAGTTCATTATCTCTGTGGATACGTTGGTTCCCCGGCGGGCCTCGGGGGACGGATTGCGGCTTTCCCAGATACTGCTCAACCTTTTGGGAAATGCGGTAAAATTTACCCTCCGGGGTTCCATTGTTCTTGAAATGAGCGGGCGGCCCCTGCCTTCGGGCAATTTGCGGCTGGATTGCAAAATCCGGGATTCAGGGATAGGGATGAACCCGGAACAGCAGGCGGGGCTCTTTAAGCCCTTCGTCCAGGGGGATAGCTCCACGGCCCGCAAATTCGGCGGTACCGGCCTGGGCCTCTCTATCTGCAAAGCCTTGGTGGAACTCATGAAGGGGGCGATCACGGTAAGCAGCGAGCCGGGAAAGGGCAGCGTATTTGCCTTTTTTGTGGAGCTTGAGTTTGCGGGAGAGAATGGGGAACCGGCTGCGGAAATCGGGCCGGAGGTGGACAGCCGTCGCTATGACGGACATTATTTTCTCCTGGTGGAGGACAACGCTATCAATCAGGAAATCGCCGTTGCGGTCTTTCAGGAACTGGGGGCGGCGGTGGATGTGGCGGAAAACGGGGAAGAGGGGGTGGCGGCCTTCCTGCGGAAGGACTATTCCTGCATTTTTATGGATATCCGGATGCCTATTATGGACGGCCTTGAGGCGGCCCGCCGGATCCGCGCCAGTTCCAAGCACGACGCCTCTTCGGTTCCCATTATTGCCATGACCGCCAATGCCATGCAGGAAGACCGGGAGGCCAGCCGGGAGGCGGGTATGAACGGCCATGTTTCAAAACCCATTGATATTATTGAGATTAAAACAGTACTTTACCAGGAACTTGCCGGGAGGGGAGACCCTCATCTCGCCGGTATTTCCGACTAAAGAGCGCGAAGGCTGTCCGCAATTTCAGCCGGACGGTGATCATGCTGAGAGTATAAAACCACTTAGGGGCCGGGGCATGGCCCTTCGCAACAAATCAGCAGGAAATCCCTTGACAAACTATTTTGGATCCCGCATACTTTTTATATCCTATATATTTAATAGGTATACTATGTTATCCGTTATTCCCAATAGAATTGATGAATAATATGGATAATAAGGAAGGAGTTAAGATGCCGTACAAAACTGACTGGTTGAAAGACGAAAAAAGCAGCCTCCCTGGGGCGTTTGTCAGGCAGCCCAACAGGTTTACCACTCCCTTTGGAACCGGTCCCGGGGAACTGCCTGTTGAAAGCGGACGCTACCGCCTCATCTGGTCCGCCGCCTGTCCCTGGGCGACACGGCAGATGATCGCCCGCAGCCTTCTGGGACTGGAAGACGCGGTAAGCTCGGGACTTGTAGACCCGGTCCGTCCCCGCCCGGACGCTGAAGGCGCCAGGCCCATACCTGGGGAAGTCGATATGCCCAAGGATTTGCGAGGTTTCAGGCTGGACTGGGCCTTTACGCTGGACCCCGGCAGTACGGACCCGGTACTGGGGGTAAAGTACCTGAGCGACCTTTATCTGAATGCAGATCCCGGATATACCGGACGTTTTACCGTGCCTGCTGTGGCGGATATTGCCTCCAAAAAAGTAGTTAACAACGATTATTTTAATTTGACCTACTACTGGGAAACCGTCTGGAAACCCTTTTACAAGGAAGGCGCCCCGGACCTGTACCCCGAAAAACTGCGGGAGAAAATCAACGCCCTTAACGAGGTGATCTTCCACGAAATCAACAACGGCGTATACAAAGCCGGTTTTGCCCGGACCCAGGCCGCCTACGAAGACGCCTTTGCCCTGGTTTTTAAGCGCCTTGACTGGCTCGACGGCAGGCTTTCGGAAAGCCGCTATCTTTTCGGCAGCGCCCTTACGGATTCCGATATACGGCTCTATGTTACCCTGGTCCGTTTTGACTTCGCTTATTACAACGTTTTCCGTCTGAACCGCCAGAGGTTAAGGGATTTCCCTAATCTCTGGGGCTATACCAGGGACCTGTACCAGATACCGGCATTCGGGAAAAACACCCTTTTCGATCACATCAAGAAGCATTACCACATCTGCTGCGATCCGGGGAACCAGTTCGGAATTGTCCCTGTAGGGCCGGAAGAAGCTGTTTTTAACACAGCCCATGGACGGGGGGGACTATGAGTATAATAGTACAGAACGCCGCGGAACTTATCGGGAACACCCCCATAGTGCGGCTTAACCGGCTTGTCCCGCAAGGCAGCGCGAATGTATACGTAAAGCTTGAAAGCTTTAATATCGGAGGCAGCGTTAAAGACCGGATAGCCCTGAATATGATCAACAAAGCTGAGGCCGAAGGGAAGATAAAGCCCGGCGACACGCTGCTGGAGGTTACCAGCGGCAACACGGGAATAGGAATCGCCCTGGTAGCGGCGGTGAAGGGCTACAAGGCGGTTATCGTTATGGGCGATAACGTGAGCATTGAACGCCGGCAGTTGATGCGGGCCTACGGAGCTGAGGTGGTGATCGTGTCCGCCCAGGGGGGTATTAAAAATTCTTTTGACAAAGCCGCTGAGCTCAAGGCCAAATATGGTTATTTTGAGGTAAAACAGTTTGAAAACCCGCACAATCCCGAAGCCCATGTACTCACTACAGGTCCGGAAATCGTCAAAGCCTTTGACGGCAAAATCCCCGATGCCTTTGTGTCCGGAATCGGGACAGGAGGCACTATTACCGGAGCAGGAGCTTACCTCCGTAAAAGTAAACCTGATATAAAAATCGTTGCGGTGGAACCCGACGCCTCCCCTGTGTTAAGCGGCGGCGAGCCCGGGCCCCATGCGATTCAGGGCATAGGCGCCGGAATTATTCCGCAAGTGCTGGACAGAACTATATATGATGAGATCATCAGGGTCGCCAATGACGAAGCGGTGCGGACTGCCCGGCGCCTTGCGGCTGAAGAAGGACTGCTCCTGGGCTTTTCCTCAGGCGCAGCGGTTTTCGCAGCCCTTAAAACCGCGGAAAAGCTGGGGCCCGGAAAGCAGGTTCTTACCATCGCCCCGGACACAGGGGAACGTTACCTTTCCACGCCGCTTTACCGTTTTGAGTGAGGACGCTTCATGTGGAAATAGTGCCTGAAATGGATTACACTATTTTCATGAAGAAGGAATTTCTCCCTTACGATACAGTACGGAACAATGCCCTGAAGTTGGCCCGCAAGATCTACCGCGAGGGCTTCATCCCTGACGTGATTTATGTGTCCCTCAGAGGAGGGGCTTACCTGGGCAACGTGATAAGCGAATACTTCAAAGTAGTGCTCCACCGGGCAAGGCCGGTATATTACGCCGCCATGGTGGCCCGTTCCTATACAGGGATACGGGAATCGGACGAGGTAAAGGTGGAAGGCTGGACCTATTCCCCTGAAGCCCTCAGGACCGGGGACAGGATTCTCCTTGTAGACGACATCTTTGATTCAGGCAGGACTATCAACCATCTAGCAAACATGATAATGGAGAAAGGAATACCCAGGAAGGATCTCAAGGTGGCAGTCCATGACTACAAGTATTTCTTTAATAAAGCGGAGCAACTGCCTATACAGCCTGACTACTGGTGCCGGAAGCATGAGTTTTCGGTTGACGATGAAGATCTCTGGATCCACTATATGAGCCATGAACTGGTGGGCCTGACCCCTGGGGAACTGGAAGACTATTACTACACCCAGGACCCGGAACTCAGGGATGTGCTGCAGGTAATTCACGGCGGCAATTAGAAAATCCCGGAAGGAACAAGAGGAGGGGGGGCATGAAATTGAAAATGCGGACAGGGCTTGTTTTTTTGCTCGCCGCACCTTTTCTTTTTTCCCAAACCGGCAGAGGGCCTGGTGATAACAGCGCCATCCTGACCAACGCCGCCGCCGGGTTTTTTTCCTCACCTTTGGAGCTGGATTTTTCCCTTTCCCAGCCTGGAAGCCTCAGGATCGCTGTTAACGGCGAAGAGGTTTACCTGGGCACAGGTCCTTATTCCCTGGAACTGCCTGTTGTTCCAGGCGAGGCAAAAAGCTACGCAATCAGCGCCGAGTACCGCAGCCCGCCTCCGGACGCTGTGCTTCTTGAATCCCGGTTGTGGAATATCCGCATGGATCCCAAAACCGTTTACGCAGCTTCCCCTGAATTTTCGCCCAAACGAACCGGGGTTCCTGGCGGAAAAGACAATCCCTTTTCAACTCTGGAAGAAGCCCTGGACTACGCTGGGGAAAGGGATCTGGGAAGCATCATGATTGCAGGAAGTCTGCGTCTGGATAAACCTCTGGTTGTTTCACAGGAAATTCTCATTTCAGGTTCCCCGGACGGGGCTTCCATCGTTTTTGGTCCCGGCGCGGGCATCAGCGCCGGCCCTTCTTCTGGGGGATCGGAAAAAACGGCGCTAAAGCTGGCGGATCTTACCCTGGAACGGCCTGCGGGAAACGAAGCCCTTTTCAGCATTGCGGAGGGGTGCGCCCTGGAGATCGCCGGGACCAGGATCCTCCAGGCAGGGCCGCTCCTCAGCATGGAAGAAGGGAGCTTCTGCCGCATAAGGGACAGCGGGATTTCCGTGCTTGACGCTTCAGAGCGCCGGCGCCCTGCCATTTATGCCCATAAAGGGCGGCTTGAGATCCAGAGCAGCTCCGTGGATCTGGCCGGAAACTACGGCCTCATTCTGGAAATCCGGGGCGGGAGCTTTTTATCCGAAGACTGCGAATTCCGGGTAACTGCGCGGAAAACCGCTGCGGTTTTTTTTCTTACCCGGACCGCCGCGGAGATTAGGAATACCGCCGCGTCAGCCTCTGCGCCGGATTACGCTCTGGTCATGGAAGCTGCTGAGTCGGAACTTCTTATTTATAGGGGAACCCTGAAAGCCGAAGCCCGTGACAGTGTTGGAATACTCCTGGACCGGACGGAAGCCCTGTTTATCGGCGCCGGCTTTACGGTCAATGCCTCCTTTCTTGCTAGGGCTGCGGAAGTTCGGGGCAGCTTTCCCAGGGTAACGGACTGTGCCTTTGTCTGCCGGGGCAGCGCCAGACGTTCCGAAGTCTTTGCCGGTTACGGGGCTGAGATTCCCGGCGAAGGAACCATCGGAGGTTCCCATTTTGAGGGTTTTTCCCATATCCTGGGAAACGCCTGGCCTGCTGAAAACATCGCCGCCTTTAACCGCGCCTTTGCCCCCTCTGACCGGCCCAACGCCGCTGTAAAGTCAGGTTCCTAAAGATGATCTGCGGCATTGATGAAGCAGGCAGGGGGCCCCTGGCAGGCCCGGTCTGCGCCGCTGCTGTGGCGCTTCCAGATGATTTTCCTTTTGAAATTCTTGGGGATTCAAAAAAACTCTCTTCCAGGGCCAGGGAAACCGCCAGGGGCATTATCTGTGAAAAAGCAACAGCCTGGGGTATAGGCTGGGCCTATGCCGCTGAAATTGATAGGATAAACATACTAAAAGCCAGCCTCCTGGCCATGAAGCGGGCGTATGAAGATCTGCTTGAAAGGAATAAAAAAAACGGCCCTGGGATACAGGATTGTACTGCCGTTATAGACGGCCTTTACGCTCCTGACATACCCGCTCCTTGTACGCCCCTCGTCAAAGCCGATTCCATCGTCCCGGAAGTCATGGCCGCCTCGATACTAGCGAAAACCTCCAGAGACCGGATGATGGACTTCTACGCCCTTTTCTATCCCCAGTACGGCTATGAAAAACACAAAGGTTACCCGACCAAAGCCCACCGTGCCGCGATTCTGAAATACGGTCCTTCGCCTATACAGCGGACGAGCTTCAGTGTTAAAGAAGTTTAGTAGGTATTCTCATCCATAGCCTGAAATTTCTCCCTGATGTTTTGGAGCAGCTTGAGTTCACGGGTAATGGTTTTGCCGTAGTCCAGCGAGCCGTCCCCGATGCGCCCTGCTTCGTCCTCCCAGAACTGTATCTTTTCCAGGTTGATAAAGAAGAAGCGTTTTTCCTGCGCCTTTGTGGCCCATGACAGGGCCTCGTTCCAATAGTAAAGGGCGGTGCGGTAGCAGGTTTCCGCGGTGTTAAGGCTGTCCAGGTTCTGTTCCTTCCAGGGGGCGTTGTAAAAATAAGCGTTCCGCTTGTTCCATTTGTTCCCCAGCAGGAGGTGCTGTTCCACGAGTTTGAGGTTCAGGTGCATCATAAAGAGATAGCGGTATTTTTCCCATTGGGTCTCGTTTTCTATACCGGCCAGCGCGTAAAGGGGGTTGCAGAAATCGGCTTTAAGGGCCTGTTCCAGCCAGTAGATGTTTTCCATAGTGTCATCCGGGTACTGGATATAGTGAAGGTGGTAAAGCCTGTAGTACTGTTCCTTGTAGGTAACAAAATAAGCGTTAAGCGGCGCCCCCGGAAGCATGAAGAGGAAAATGACGGTTAACAGGCCGAAGGCCCCGGTTTTGCCTGGTTTCACCTTTTAAATATCGGCATCTTTTGAATATAGCTCCATACCGCTGAAGCGGTTTCTTCAGGCGGACAGGAGGCGTCAATGGTTTCGACCCTTGCCCCCTGTTTCTGCAAGCCCGGAAGGATTTTAAGGTAACCCTGGCGGACCCGGATCTGGAAATCCAGGTATTCGTATATTTCTTTTTCCCGCCGTCCCGCCATACGCCTTTGGGCTGTTTCGGGATCAATGTCGAAGAACAGGATGAGTTCAGGGCAGGGGAAGTCCCGGTTCAGCCTGGAAGGGACCTCTTCCCCGCAGGTTAAGCCCTGGTATACCAGGGAGGAGGGGACGTAACGGTCGGAAACCACCAGTTCCCCTCTGGCGCAGCGTTCGGCGATACCGCCCGGGCCGTAGAGGTGCTCGCTGCGGTCAGCGGCGAAAAGGAAGGCCACGGTTTCAGGAACCAAAGGGAATTCGCCTTTCAGCCCTGCCCGGATAATACGGCCTATAGGGCCCTCAGTCGGCTCAAAAGTGGAGTAAAAAAGCGGGAAACCGCCGCCTCCCGCTCTGGAAACAAAGAAATCCTTCAATATCTCCAGTTGTGTTGTAGTACCGCTGCCGTCGCAGCCCTCAAAAACCACGAAGTTGTTAAGAACCGTCATAATAAAGCTAGACCTATCATACGGGTTGATCCGTG
>JAISZE010000170.1 GCA_031269405.1 Treponema sp.
GGTTTTCATGCCTAACCTCATTTGCTCCACGCTCCAGTGGAACCACTATAGTTTTGGCTAGGTTTTTAGTTTTGAGGCATCCATCTTTTTTGGCTAGGTTTTGTTTTGAGGCATCACGGTAGGTTGAAAGCTGAATTTTTTAGGCGGGATAGGCGGGATTTCTTGCCATTCCTGACAGGGGACTTTATACTTATTAGTGAAGGAGCCTGCATTGGCAAAAAAGAAAGAGCCTGTTTTGGCAGAAAAAAAGAGCCCCCTCCCTTCTCAGAGGCGGGAGCTAATTGTTCTCCCTTTGAATAAAACGCTTCCAATGATAGGGTCTTATGCCCTTGAAAAGATCCGGCCCCAGTTCAGAGCGGTATTTCTGGTAAGCGCGTACCTCGTGGCAGCGCAGTACTTTGTGCTGAAGACGCCTCTTGAAAACACCCTTTCTGTCGCAGCCGGTGTCGGCGCGGCGATTCTGGGGCTTTCGTTTTTTTTGGAAGGGCTTTTTTTAGGCATCATGCCCCTGGGGGAGCAGTGCGGGATGCGCCTTCCTGCGAAAGTCGGCGTAGTGGGGGTTACTGTTTTCTCGATAATAGTCGGCATTACCGCCACCCTCGCGGAGCCTGCTATCGCTATACTCCAGCAGCAGGGAAGCGTGATTCCCCCGTGGAACGCTCCGCTCCTCTATCTCCTGCTTAACCGGGGTACAACCTGGCTCGTAGCCGCTATCGCTACAGGCGTGGGGCTTTCGGTGGTGCTCGGGGTTTTCCGGTACATGTTCGGCTGGGCTTTTAAGCCCCCGGTGTTTATCATCATCCCTATTCTGATTGTCGTAAGCTGCGTGTTTGACGAAAACCCGATCCTTAGGCCTGTGGTAAACCTGGCCTGGGACACAGGAGGGGCGGCTACAGGGGCAGTAACGGTGCCGATTGTCCTCGCCCTGGGCCTGGGGGTTTCAAAAACAGGCGGAAAGAATTCCAACAGCTCCGGGCTGGGCCTGGTTACCCTTGCTTCCGCCCTGCCGGTGGCAAGCGTCCTCTTCCTGGCGGCTCTGCTGGCCCCCCGGGTTCCTGGCCCTTCAAACGCCGAAACCTTCTTTTCCCCCTCCCAGGCGCAGCGGGAAAAAGCCTTGTATATCGCAGGAAGCGGCGGCGAACTGGTCTCCATCGCCGCCGGGGCTGTCCGGGACGGCGTCCTGACCCCTGAAGGTTTTGCCCGGTGTTTCCCCGGCAGCGGAGACAGCGATTCCCTGATGATAGACGGCAGCGGCGGGACCTCGGTGTTTTCCCCGGAGTCCCTATTTAACTTTTTAAGGGCCGGCGTTGTAGCGGTTCTGCCCCTGGCGTTTGTGCTTATTATCGCCATCATTTTTATCGGGCGGGACCGTATCAGGAATCCCGACGAAGTCGTCCTGGGCGTGCTGTTCGCCGCTTTCGGCATGTTCGCCCTCAACCTGGGGATGACCGGGGGCATTACGGCTGTCAGTTCCCAAGCGGGGGAATCCCTTACCCATACGTATATGGAAACCCTCCAGCCTAATAAAGCCGTAATAGTCAGGGGGGTCGATTCGACATCGGTCTTTACAGTTCCGGGGGAAACCGGGTCTGAAGCCTATATCTGGATTCCCGGCCCCGGGGGCCCGGAGCCGGAAAAATTCGTTCCCCAGCGCCTTTCGGGCGGCGTCTACACCCATATCCCTGTGGAAAGCGCTGTGTTTTCCAATTACGGCAAGCTGGGCGGATACCTTGCGGTGCTGGTCTTTGTGTTTTTCCTGGGTTTCCTGGCAATTTTCGCCGAGCCCGCCCTAGCGGCCACAGCGGTTACTGTAGAGGAGATGACCACCGGGACCTTCAAGCGATCAAAACTGGTGATGATTGCCGCTGTAGGCGTAGGCATAGGCATGGCAGTCGGTTTCGCCCGGGTGCTTTTCAGCAACATGCTTCCTTCAGGGGGCATCCACCTTTCGTGGATACTCACGCCGTGTTATACCCTGGCCCTGATCCTGACAGCCTTCGCGCCTGAAGATTTTTCTTCGATAGCCTGGGACGTTGCCGGCATCGCCACCGGCCCCATAGCGGTTCCCATCATCATCACTACGGGTCTGGGGCTGGGGGCGGACTCCCTTAGGGCGGACGGCGCCTTCGGGATAGTGGCTACTGCCAGCGTTATCCCGATTATCGCTGTTCTTGTGTCAGGTATACTGGACAAGCAGAAATCCAAGCGGGCGATACAGCAATAGGAGCAGCTTATGCAGACCGATTTTTCCACTATTATCTGCGTTGCGGATGGCAACATAACGGAGGTTATGGACAAGACCCTTACGGATCTTGCGATTCCTGAAGTTTTTTTGCAGCGCGCCAAACAGATGTCCCTGGCGGACAAGCGGGGGCTTTTCGGGCTCAGGCCCGTTACGAAGCTCGAAGAAAGCAGGGCCCTGTTTTACCGCTTTTACGTTCCCAGGAGGTTTGAGCAGGGCGTGATGCACCGCATCGCTGAGGTTACGGATCTCAAAATGGGCGGGCGGGGCTGCATCTTCGCGCTGCGCAACATCATTCACAGGGAAACCCCCCTCATCTTTGATGAGGAAAAGCTTGAAACCCTTTGCGGCTCCAGGAACACCCTTCCTCATGAGGACTACGCCCTCCTGTGCTGTACTGTTTCCAGGGGCCAGGGGGACGCCCTTTCCGCTGCGGTTCTTGAACTGGGCATCTGCGTCCCTATCGTGTTTTTCGGCGTTGGCGTAGGGCTCAGGGACAAGTTGGGACTCCTCAGGATAACTATTCCGGTAGAAAAAGAGATCATCTGGTTTCTGGTTCCCCGTTCCGACACGGAGCTTGTTGAAAAAACCCTTATCCCCAGGGCGCGGCTGGACGTTCCGGGGCACGGTTTTTTGTACAAGGTCTTTGTCCATGCGCCTGTGGTGAACCTCAGGGTCAGGCAGGGCAAGCGGGTACACGCCGCTACTATGGAACAGGTTATCGCAGCGCTTGACGAGGTGCGGGGTTCGAGCGACTGGCGGAGGCTCGGATCGAAAAGCGGCGGCCTTTTTGCAGGCAGGAACAAAACAAGCAGCGCTCTGGGGCTTTTCTTTATCGGCGACGAAAAGGAAAGCGAACTGTTCCGCAAAGCAGCTATGGCAAACGGCGCCCACGGGGCCACCCTGAACCATCTTGAGATGCGATCCTACAGCGCCGCAGCCCAGGAGGGGCAGACTATGGAATCCCATTCCCGGGAATTCTGCGACATCATCATCCCGGCTGAACTGGAGGAACAAATAATAGGGGATATCAGAAAGTTGGGCCTCTTAAGCGGCGATAACTCCTGTATACTGAAGGTTATCCCGGTAGAACAGTCTGTTTCCTTCCAGAGGCCCAGGGACTAGCTGTCAGGCGGCAGTATATCACACTTCGTATATAACGTTCCGGCTGTTTACGACGGTTTTGTAAGCCCGATAAAGGAACCGTAGGTTTCCAGGGCTTGCAAAAATGAGGAAGTACCGGTTTTTGAGGAACCGCATCTTTTCCGCAAGTGCGTTGAACGCCTCCCTGCACTGGGCCGTAATAACCGGCGTCCGTTCGCCGCTCATGGCCAGCGTAGGGATGCGGTCCGCCTCGGCGGTAAGATTCGCCAGAGCGGTACATTCCGCCTCCGGGACCCCCCAGAGGGC
>JAISZE010000037.1 GCA_031269405.1 Treponema sp.
AGGCTCAAGGTGCTCAAGGAAGCTTTCAAGGCCCAGGATTACAATGTCCGGGGCCTCAAGGCCGGAGGCGTGCGCCTTGCCTCCAAAGAGGCAAAAAGCGTGGAAACCAAGTAACGAAGCTTTCCCAACACTGAAGTTTTGGCAAGCTGGATAGGTTATAGTATGAGTATGGAAGAAAGCATGAAAGAAAGTACGGATGAGAACCTGGAAGAAAGCCCGGAAAAAAAGATCGTGTTTGATACCGCGTCGGGGTTTTCGGCTGAGGAACAGCAGGAGATCCTGGACGAGATAAATGCCCTGGCCCAAAAACCCCGGATCGCGGCGCCGGGAGAGACCCTGAAAGTCGCGGCAAGAAAGCGGGGGCTCCTCTTTCCGGTCCTGGTGAACATCGCCGCCCTGCTGCTTCTAGCCTCCGGTTTTTTTCTCCTCACGTTTTTTCACAGCCACGAAGACTCAAGTCTACGGGAAGGCTCCATTGTGCTGGGACTGACGGAGCGGAAGCTCATCCAGGAGATACGCCGGGAAACCAGCAGGCTGATAAGTGAAAAGGAAAAGGAGATAAACGACTACCTTGCCAAATTGTCGGATGTGGATGCCGAATACCGGGAGCTTGCGGCCTCTGTCGAAAGCCTCACGGAAGAACAGAAGCAGAGGGCCGAATACCTTCTTAAGGTTCAGGATGAATACCGGGGCGCCATCACGGGCCTTCAGGAGGAACGGGCCGCGATCCTTGAAGAGGCCCGGTCCCGGGAGACCGAACTCCGCGCCCAGGCCGAAGCAAAGGTAAGGGAACTTTCGTCCAGAATAGAACAAAGCGCCTCGGAACTCACCGCGGCACAAGAGGAACTTGGCCGCCTTTCTTCGGAGCAGGACAGGGCCGCCAGGGCCGAAAGCCAGTTGGGCGCCTGGTATCAGCAGGTAAACGAAAACATAAGGGCCGGGGAGCTTGACCACGCGGCCACTCTGCTTAAGCCGATGAGGGAATTTTTGAACACCCCCTCCCTCCAGGGCATCCGTTCCCTGGAAAGCAGGAAGCAGGCCCACCTGGCGGCGATTGATTCCCTGGAGCTTATCACCGCCGAAGCCCTGCGGGCACGGGAAGCGGCGGATTCTTCTCCCGCCGGCGCGTCAAACGACGACGCTTCAAGCGACAGCGCCTCAGGCGATGATGCTTCAAGCGCCGCCGCCGCTTTGTCCGCTTTAACCGAAGAGGCCGAGGCCCTGCAAAAACAGATCGAAACCCTGGAGGATACTATCCGGCGGCAGGAGGCGGCTATCGCGGCGTTGAGCGCCCAGGATTCCGAAACCGGGAAGTTCATCGCGGACTACGAAGAAAGGATACACGGCCTGGAAGCCCAGGTTTTGACCCGGCAGCAGACCTTGAACCAGCGAGACGCTTCCATAAGCGGCCTCCAAACCCAGGTTGACGGACAGAAAGAGCAGATTGTGGAGCAGGACCGGCGCATCGTGGCCCTCCAGGGCCAGGCCGAGAACCTTTCGAGGACTATCGCAAATAACGAAACGGTCATCGGGGAACTCAGGACCCAGAACGAGACCCTGACCAGGGCCAACGAGGATCTTACCCGGCAGATCGAAAACATACGGGAAAGCGCACGGCAGCTTCTACAGCAGTAGGGTGGAACCCGTCACATGGCGGGAACCGGGCCGCCTCCCGGCCTATCCGTTCTTTACAACAATAGCGGTATAATAGTATTATATAAATGTTGATATAACAATATTTGTGATTGAAGGAAATTATGGATAATCGAAATTTGTGGAGTTACATCGATCATACCCTGCTCAAGCCAACCGCCGCCTGGGAGGATATCCGGGCAATCTGCGCCGAGGGCCTGGAAAAAGGGGCCGCATCGGTTTGTATCCCCCCTTCTTTTGTGTCCCGTGTCCGGGAAGCCTTTAGCGGTCTTAACATTTGTACGGTTATTGGCTTCCCCCTGGGCTATAACACGACGCGGATCAAGGCTGGGGAAACGCGGGAGGCCATCGCCGAAGGCGCCGGTGAGGTGGATATGGTGATAAACCTGGGGGACGTGAAAGCGGGAAACTTCGATGCCGTCACCCGTGAAATCGCCGCGGTGCGGGAAGCCGCGGCAGGGAAGATACTCAAGGTCATCGTGGAAACCTGTTATCTGACCGGGGCTGAAAAGATCGCCCTCTGCGGCTGCGTTACCAGCGCCGGGGCGGATTATATCAAAACCTCCACCGGCTTCGGCAACGCCGGGGCGGCCCTGGAAGATATCACGCTTTTTGCCAAACACATAGGGCCGGGGGTAAAAATAAAAGCCTCTGGGGGTATATCGACCCTGGAAGAATTCATGGCCTTTATTGATGCCGGGAGCAGCAGAATCGGGACCAGCCGGGGGGTGCAGATTTTGGGATAAGGCGATAAACGCGCCGCTTTGAAACAATTTTGAACACAGATCCGTTACTTGCTGTGCATCACTTCCACGCCGTCCCAGCCCTCCGGCGGAGGGTTGACGGCATAGGCCCTGCATCGTTCCAGAAGCTGGCGGGCGTTAAAGTCCTCCGGGAGCAGCTTCAAGGTCTCCTCAAATCTTCTGGCCGCTCCTTCAAAATCCCTGCGGTAATAAAACTCCATCCCCTGGTTATGAAAAATCCAGGCGTTTTTTTCGGCGCTATTTTTCGTATTCGTATTATCGAGATTATCGAGATTATCGAAGCTTCTTTTTGCGGTGTAAATCTTTACCCCCCTGGTTTTGCCCTTAACCGCCACGGTGTCCAGGAGGCGGCAGGGGAGAGGGCCGCTTGTTCCGGGAACGGGCAACCCCGCTATCCTGGCGTAGACGTTTTCGGTAAAGAGGATTTCCGCATGGTATGTCTTGGTCAGCCCTTCCATGCGGGACGCAAGGTTTACGTCGTCCCCGATGACCGTATAGTCCATCTTCCGCTCGCTGCCCATGTTGCCCACGGTTACCTCCCCGTAGTTGATGCCCACGCCGATATGGAATTCGGTCTTCCCCTTCGC
>JAISZE010000039.1 GCA_031269405.1 Treponema sp.
CATAAACTATCTTGATTACTTAAATACACCCATGACATTTTCATATCCCATGAATAATGACTATATTGATAAAAATTTTAGTTTGCCAACTACGCTTAATATGCATCCGGAGATGCATAAAATTCTAGTGCCAACATTGATATTATGGGGTAGGCATGACGGCATTTTACCTGTTGAAATGGCTCAAACCGCCTTTAACAGTTTTGGCACTACTGCTAAAAAATTATATATATTTGAAAATTCCGCGCATACCCCGCATATTGAAGAACAAGATAGTTTTGTTAAGGAAGTAAGAGAATTTATTGAAAAATATAAATAAGACACGGTTCAGCCATACATCAAGGATTTTCACCACCAGATTACCGCCCTGCTCCCAGGCGCGGGAAAACCCTACCTAGCAAGCCTGTGGTTCTTTTGTTATACTCTCCTCTATGAACGTAAGCAGCACAGATACCCAGGGGGGAGTCGCCCTTCTGGGAGATGAGGCGGCGGCCCTGGGGGCGATACACTCAGGGCTGAGCGCCGCGTACGGATATCCCGGTACGCCGTCAACGGAAATTCTTGAGGATCTTATCGAAAAAAGCGCCAAAGGCGGCTTTACGGCCCATTGGTGTTCAAATGAAAAGACCGCCATGGAAGCGGCCCTGGGGGTTTCCTTCGCGGGACGGAGAGCCATGGTTACCATGAAGCATGTGGGCCTCAATGTAGCGGCGGATCCTTTTATCAACGGAGCCCTGCTGGACATCAACGGGGGTCTCGTTATCGCCGCGGCTGACGACCCCGGGATGCATAGTTCCCAGAATGAACAAGATTCCCGGTTCTACGCGGCTTTTGCGGGAGTTCCCTGCCTAGAGCCCAGGAGCCAACAGGAAGCCTATGACATGACCAGGGAAGCTTTTGAGCTTTCAGAAAAATACCATCTGCCTGTGCTTTTACGTCTTGTGACCCGTCTTGCCCATGCGCGGGGAGCGGTGCTTCCCGGTCCCGCAAGAGTGCCGAACCAGGTTTCAAAAATTAAGGACAGATCCAGGTGGATACTCCTGCCTGCCTACGCCAGGCGGAATTACCTTTCTCTCCTGGAAAAACAAAATGATCTGGAGGCGTGGTCTGAGTCCCAGGGGCTTAACAAACTGGAACTGGAAAACCGGGATATCAGGTTCGCGGTGATTACCTCAGGTTTAGGGGGCAACTATTACGAAGAAAACCTGGAAGATCTAGCAGCCTCCAGAGGCGGGACAACTCCGGCCAGGCTTCATATCGGCTCCTATCCCCTGCCTGCGGATCTTATCCATAAGATCTGTGAAAAAGCAGAAAGGGTCCTGGTAATCGAAGAAGGCCAGCCTTTTATCGAAGAACGGCTCAGGGGTATTCTGCCCTGTAATCTCAGAATAAACGGGAAACTGGACGGGACAGTGGTCAGAACCGGTGAATTGGATCCCGACAATGTACGGCAGAGCCTAGGCCTGGCCCCAAGGCCGAGCGTGCTGGATGTTATACCCAAAAAGCGCGGGGTTTCAGGAGGAAATTCCCTGGCGGATTTTTGTTCAGGTACTATTCAAAGGCCCCCGCAGCTCTGCCAGGGCTGCCCCCATGGCGACAGCTTCGAGGCTATCAAAAAAGCCGCGGCCCAACTGGACAGCGCGCCGGATCATCCTACAGTGGCTATCAATTCCGATATTGGCTGTTACACCCTTGGCGCTTCACCGCCTTATTCGATCCCTGAAAGCGTGGTTTGCATGGGCGCTTCCATCGGTATGGCCCGCGGCGCCGCCGAAGCGGGGATAAGATACGCCGCTGCGGTAATAGGGGATTCAACGTTTCTCCATTCCGGAATACCTGCCCTTGTGGACGCCGTAAGCGCCCGGGCCCCTGTAACGGTGATAATTCTGGATAACACCATCGTAGCCATGACAGGCTGCCAGGAAACCATCCTGCCTTCGGCGCGGCTCAGGGACCTTATCCTGGGAACAGGCGTCAAAAACGAACATCTTTTGGAACTGGAAGCCAAAAAGCAATTCCTGGACGAGAACGCCGAAAAGCTAAAAAAAGAACTGGAGTACCGGGGTCCTTCGGTAGTGATCTTCAAACGTGAATGCCTTGAGGCCTTCAGGAAGAGGCAGAAGGCCCTGAAGCAGGCGGGAGGAATACAATGAAAACCGACATCATTTTTGCCGGAGTAGGCGGCCAGGGGGTACTTTCCATGGCGGCCATCATCGCCCAGGCGGCGGTAAAGGCAGGGTTCGCGGTGCGCCAGTCAGAGGTCCATGGCATGGCCCAGCGCGGCGGCGCGGTACTGGCACACCTGCGAATATCAGATAAACCTATAGCTTCGGATCTGGTTCCCAGAGGCGCGGCGGATCTCATCATCTCTATGGAACCTCTGGAAAGCCTCCGTTACGCGGCGTGGCTCAGCCCGGAAGGCGCCCTGGTCACTGCTTCGGAACCTTTCGTCAATATCCCTAATTACCCCGAGCTTTCGGCGGTGCTTAACGCCATAGGAACTTTCCCGCTGTCCCGTATCGTGGAAGCCTCTTCGCTCGCCAAAGAAGCGGGCCTCCCCCGGGCGGTGAACATGGTCATAGTAGGGGCAGCCAGTCCCTTCCTGCCCCTTAAAGCCGAAGTTCTGGAAGACACTATCGCCGCTATGTTCACCGGCAAGGACCCTGCGGTAACAGAGGCAAACAGAAAAGCCTTCGTTTTGGGAAGGAACGCCGCAGGCAGGGTTAATTGATGGAATACCAATACTGGAACCCTGAAATCGAAAAAATGAAGCGCCCTGAGCTTGAGGCCCTGCAGCTTGAAAAATTTAAAACCGCCGTAGGCTGGGCGCTGCGGACGCCGTTTTACAAAGAGCGCCTGCGCAAAGCGGGCATTACAAGCAGCGGGGATATTAAAACCCTGGCCGATTTAAGGCGTATCCCTTATACCACAAAGAACGATCTCCGGGAGGCTTTCCCCTATGGTTTCCTGAGTATAAACCGGGACGATGTGGTGCGCCTTCACGCTTCCAGCGGTACCACCGGGACGCCGACAACCATTTACTTTAGCCGGGAAGATATTAAACGGTGGGCCGGCTACGTGGCCCGGTGCATCTACGGGACAGGCTGTAATAAAACCGACGTATTCCAGAACATGATCACCTACGGCCTTTTCACAGGGGGGCTGGGTTTTCATTCAGGCGGTGAAGAGGTGGGCATGATGGTAATCCCTTCAGGTTCAGGGAACACCACCAGGCAGTTCAAGTTCATGCAGGACTTTGGCACCACTGTAGTCCATGCCACTCCTAGCTTCCTCCTTCATGTGGAGTCCATTATGCGTGCCGAAGGGGTCAGCCGGGACAGCATCCGCCTGCGGAAAGCCTTTGCCGGAGCCGAGCCCTACTCGGAAGACACCAGGAAACGCATTGAGGAACTCCTCAAAATCGATGTGTACAATTCCTACGGCCTCTCTGAGATGAACGGCCCCGGGGTGGCCTTCGAATGCCAGCTCAAAAACGGCCTCCACCTCTGGGAAGACGGCTACATCGGCGAGATCATCGATCCCGAAACCCTTGAGCCCTTAAAGGACGGCGAAACCGGGGAGCTGGTTCTCACATGCCTTTGCAGGGAAGCTACCCCAATACTGCGCTACCGCACACGGGACCTTTCGAGCTTCTACACCGAACCCTGCGCATGCGGCAGGACCCACCGCCGCCTCAGGCGCATCACGGGTCGCACTGACGACATGCTCATCATCAACGGGGTGAATGTCTTCCCCAGCCAGATCGAGGAAGTGATTATGGCCATGAAGGAAGTGGGCAACAACTACCTCATCGTCCTAGACAAGGAAGGCGTCCTGGACCGCCTGGTGATCAAGGTGGAAGCAGGTCCCAGTATCTTCACGGACGACGCCCGGCAGATGAACGCCTTAAAAGAAAAGATCCGAAAAACACTTCAGGCATCTATCACTATCAACCCCAGGGTGGAACTCCACGAATCAGGCAGCCTTCCGGTATCTGAGGGGAAAGCCAAAAGGGTTCAGGATAACAGGCCTAAGGATCGGTAATAAAATCATCGTAACTGACATCCGGGAACGCGGACAGCGCATCGTTGTCATGCAGCATGCCGATCATTGCCGTGCCGGCGGCGGGCAAGGAGGAGGGCTGTTCCGCGGAGCAGAAAACTGCTTCTGTAAGCCATCCGGCCACGGCGGTTCCAATGCTGAGGTCGGTTTGGGCGGCTGAGGCATCGAGCATCAGGTCATAGTCGTGGGATCTGACATATTCATCCAGGGTATCCATAAGGCGGTGAAAGCCCATCATATATCCTTCCTGGCCGGAAAAAGAAATTTTTTTGGCTTCCGCCATACGCTGAACCCATTCATATTTTATATGATCCCACAGATTCCCCCGAAACGCCGGTGAATGGGAATAGCAAAAATAATCGCAGATGTAATGGCAGACAACCCCCATGAAGTACGCGAAGAGCTCGGAACAAGGATCAAAGCGGCCTTCGTAGAGCCGGAAAATAGCTTTCCTGACAGGAACGATGGAACAATCGTATTCATGCCTGCGGAATATGAATGAACAATAAAGATCCGGCGCAAGGTTGCCCAGAATAAAGGGCAAACGCTTGAGGCGCATATCTTTCCGCTGCATCTGGATATAAATTGTTTCTGCCATTTTGTAATGGTTCAGCAATTTCAACTCTTTCATCTCCTTCTTCTAGGCGGTTTTCTTCCGTCAAAAAGATTGCAAGCCAGATAATATTTCACATCAGCAAACCAGAGGCGCAGCATCTGCCGATCAAAGGTCCTGCCGAAACAAGCATTGCAGGGATGCCGGATCACATACCGGAGAATCCCAAAAAGCTGGGAGGGGTCCATGAAACATTCCCAGTGGCATTTTTCACAAAAGGGCCGCTGGCCCTCAGGCCGCCGTCTGCCGGGCGCGGCCTTAAGTTCCGCGACTGAAGCGCCCAAATCCTCGTCTCCCCGGTAGCCGCAGGGGTAGATACGGCCGTCCCGGCTGTCCATGTAGAAGTAACATATCCCGCCGAGGCAGGGGAAAAGCAGGTCGCGGGAATTTTTGCTGGAAAGTGCGTAAAGCGCCGAAAGGGGGGTAAAGATACGCAGGGATTTCCTAAAGGCCGGTATGGTTTCGAGAAGGGCCCTAAACACCAGGCGCAGTTCGTTCCGGGAAAAACGTACCATAATGTCGTCCGATATGGCGCCGTAGGCGGGTTTCCCTGTTCCCGGATTTGCGGTTTCAAAACTCATAGGATAGCAGACATTGGCCATGGTAAAGCCCATGCCGGCAGCTTTGGCGAAAAAGGCGCTGAAGCCCTGGCGGAAATTTTCAAGAAAAGCCTCTTCGTCTTCCGATCCAGGTTCACCCAGAGGCGGAATCATTTCTCCGGCGATGAAGCGGTTTATCCCCAGATTGGCTGCGGGGTAAAGGCCCCGGGCGTGAAACACCGGCAGGGCTTTGCTGATGCCGTCGATCACCCCCGGAAGGCCCCGCAACCGCTCGTGGGTTTCGGTGTCTGCGGAGTCTATGCTGATCCAGAAATTCCGCAAGGGGCTTTTCACCAGCGATTCGACAAGAGGGATGAGCCGATCCGGGGCGGCGGCCTTCCCGCCTGGGGCGAACATATACCCGTTGGTGCCGCTGCGCAGGTAGGGGATGTTCAAATCACCGGCATATTCAAGAAGATTTAGAATTTCTGGTATGTTGATGAAGGGTTCGCCGCCGGTAAAGGACACTGCCTCAACGCCGTTTTCGGCGCAGTCCCTGAGGGCCGCTCTCACGGTTTCCAAAG
>JAISZE010000110.1 GCA_031269405.1 Treponema sp.
AGAAGAGAAGAGAGAGCTTGTAATACAGTACGGGGTTGTGTAAACGATAACAACCGGCGTTATACGCGCTTATACGGCATTGTCTACGCATAGGGCTGGCTTTCTCCTCCTTAAAAAACATACAGCCGGGGCTGTTCAGGAATGCCGGGTTTTGGAACGGCCTCAAGAATGCCCTCAACAAGCATATTATAAAAGCTGTTTTGCGGATTTGTCAATAGGAAAATCGAATTTTTTACAAAAAAACTAGAAACTGGTAAAATACTATAATAGTAATGTTATACTGTAATGATATAATGGTTTTTTCAGATATTAAGCTATTTTCCTTGACATAGCTGTATTGTTTCAATATTATAGCAGTATACTTTTTTATAATGGAGCTTATCATGTATCCTTTTAGCGGTTCCCCCCTCGGGGATCTTGCCTTTATGTCCAAAGCCGGCGGAAAGGGAAAGGGCGGTATATGCGCTCTTGACGAAGGCAGCGCCCGGAACGCCATACTCCGCATGTACTGGGACGGCCGGGAGCGGCCCTCGGTGGAATGTCCGGTAGGGGATTTCTTCTGTTCCGGCTGCTGGGCCATGCCCTTCCGTAAAAGCTGCCGGACAGGGATTATCTGGAAGCGGTTTAACGGCGTACCTGGCCGGAGGCGCTTGGAAAACTCTTATGCCGAAAAAAATTCTTGACTCTTTTTTTCACTCTATGGTGAGGGACATAAAAAACAACCGCCAGCCGGGGGATAGGTACTTTTCCATCAGGGAGATTTCCGAACATTTCAAGGTCAGCGTTCAAACCGCGCAGCGCGGGGTAAAGCGCCTTGAGGAATACGGTTACATTTCCATTAAAAGAAAGGCGGGTATTACCGTAGAGTCCCTGGGGCCTCAAAAAGTGCTGGACAGGTACAGGATTGCGGTGGTTTCGGCCAAGGCCGATACGCGGTTTAACGACGCCTACATGCGGGGCATTAACGCCGAGGCCGCCGGGAAAGGGGTTTCCGTGGATTTTATACAAGTTCCGGAAATTGATATACGTTCCCTCAAGTTTGGGGATTACCTTTTATCCCTCGATGCAGATGGAATAATCGCCCTTTATTTTAGAAATTCGGCTCTGCCTTTTTACCATGTTTTACGGGAGGGCAAAGATATTGTTAATGATATGATCATTGACGAGCTGCCGGTGCTGCCTTCGGTGCAGACCGATAACTTCCGCCATGCCCAGGAGGCGGGCCGCCTTTTCCTGGAACAGGATTACCGGCGTTTTCTGGTGGCGGGACATTTTCCCCTCAAGCGGAACCGCCGGTACGAAGGTATTTGCGATGTACTAAAGAACTGCTGCGACAGCATACGCTACGTCTGCCTTGGCGATCATGATTCGATAAAAGAAATTAATTCCTTTTTCAGCGCCTTCGATAAACATTCGGCGGTTTTTTCCGTGGATTATTCTTCAAACTACATTACCGCGGCAATGTTTATGCAGCATCATCTGGAGGTGAAAAACAACAATTTCCTGGTCTACGACTGTGAAGAGGAATACTTCAGCTACCACGGCTTGAAGCCGGTTAAAAAAGTAGGCCCTTCGATCTTTACGATCGGCAGGGAACTGTGCCATACCCTCATCGCCAAACGCGAAACAGGCGCGTATCCCCTGCCGCTTCAAAGGAAGATTTGAGAAGCCCTTTGAAATCTTTTATTCGCAGGCGGGTCCAATACCCCGCCGAACCGCAGGTTCGACTTCAGGGCGAGGTTGTTGATTTGAGCGTCCGTCCGGCGCTTGAAACCGCGAATTTCCAGGCCCGTATTCTCATTTTTCTGTTGTAGAAACGTACACATGCTTCTGCCGCGGTTTCCCATTCGGCTGCCCGGGGAGTTTCAGCGTCATAGAGAAAGAACAGATCTGCTCCCTGTGTGGATTCCCTGTTTCTCAGGAAACGATCCAGCCCTCCGGGCTCCGTTGATAAGCGGGGGAGGGCAAGGATAAGTACGTCCAAATCCCTGGGCGCTTCGGGAAGATCCTCCGGGGACAGAAGAGATAGAGCGGCGGGCCGGGCAAGAACGGCGGCCAATTCCGCCAGGACAATCCCTGCATGGGATCCAAGGCTTCCGTTATGGATTTCCCCGCCTGAATAACCGATGAATATGTCCATTCCCTGTGAAGAGAATTCCAGCGCCGCTGCCAGGGCGTTTTCACAGAGCAGATCCACCGCCTGCCTTGCTTCTCCGGCGGTAAAAAGGGAGGGATCTGCCTGGGTGTCGATGAGGATGAGTATGCGGGCCTGGGGCGGAGGCTCGTTTTCCCCTTCACGGACAAAAAGCTCTCCCTCAGGGGCGTGGCCGTAGAGCTTCCAGTTGATACGTCTGGGATCGTCCCCTGGAACATAGGGCCTGTGATCCGTAAGATCATCGGTTTTCCGGTAGTGAGGCTCTACGCGCTGTTCGGTTCCGCCGGATCTGAACGGCAGGGGGAGAGGTTCTTCCACCGCCCGGGGCGCGGCCAGGAGCCTGGGATCGCCGTCCTGGGGTATCGGAAAAGAGAGGTGAAAAAACCCCGGAGCGTCGAAGATCGTGAATCTGTCAAAAGCCCCATAGTATGCGCCCCGTTTACTGACAGGGAAGGAGCTCTCTTTTCCCTGGGGATCAAAGAGATGGTTTATGATCCGCTGGTCCCGGGTCGCCAGCCTGAGTTCATAGCGGATAAGCGCCCCAGGAAGGCGGAAGAAACGGAGCTTTCCGGCTCCTCCTGTAATGCGGACTTCCGCATTTTCCCCCGCTGTAACCAACTTCGTTACGATGCCGGCAGAGAGGGACAGTCCTTTTTTCCGGCCTGCTGCGCCGGTGATCAAAACCGCCAGGAAGCACCACGCAAAAATGGCAAGAAACACCGCGCCCAGGAGGGTCAGGGCCAGCTCATTCCGCAGCCGCCCGGCGAAGAAAGCCAGGAAGGTTACGAGGAAAACAAACACCCCCAAGGTACCGGGACGGGGGATGTACCGGCCCGAAAAACCATGCTGGGATTCAGGATCCGGTTTTGATTCCCTCAAGCCGCGCAAGGCAGATCTCCCGGATATGTTTTTCAGCCTGGGCCCTGGGATCCCTCAATCTGACCCGGTGGGCCAGAACAGGAACCGCAAGGATCGTCAAATCTTCGTCAATCACATATTCCCGCCCTTTTACCAGCGCCAGGGCTTTCAGAGCTTCAAGGTAATGGAGGCCCGCCCGGGGCGAAGCCCCAAGGACAAAGGCCCGGTGTATGCGGGTGTCCCTGACTATATCCGCCGCTGCGCCCTTGAGATCCGGGTGGCAGAACACCGCAGCAACAGCCTGCCGGGCTGCCATAAAATCCTCGAAAGTCAGGACCGGCTTCAGGGCGTTCAGGGCGTTTTCCGATGGGTTGTCTTCGAGGATTGAAAGTTCGGTCTCCCTGTCAGGGTAGCCCAGAGAAAGGCGCATCATGAAGCGATCCAACTGGGCCGCAGGAAGGGGGAAAGTCCCCTCGCTTTCCACAGGGTTTTCCGTGGCAAGAACGAAAAAAGGCTCAGGCGGCCTGTGGGTAGATGACCCGATAGTAACCTGACGTTCCGCCATCACTTCCAGAAGGGCGGACTGTACCTTAGGGGTGGTCCGGTTGATCTCGTCAGCAAGTACGATATTGGCCAGCACCGGGCCGGGCACGAAACGGAAGGACCTGGTTTCAGGATCGAAGATGTCTACCCCGGTGATGTCGTAAGGCAGAAGGTCAGGGGTAAACTGGATTCGCTTAAAGAGAAGAGGCCCGTCCCTGCCGGCGATAAGCCGGGCCACGGCCTTTGCCACCGTGGTCTTTCCCAGCCCGGGATTATCCTCCAGAAGCACATGCCCCCCGGCGAGGATCCCGGCTGTGAGGAGTTCAAGAAATTCCCTCTTCCCCCGGATAACCCGGGAGGCCCCTTCAATCAGCGCCAAGGCCGCTTCATCTGCATTCATCGGGTGTAAGCATAGCAAGGAGGGGGAGTTACGGCAAGGGATTAAGCGGGGCGGCCCAGGGCCGGTGAAATACCCAGAATATCAATGTTATTTTTGTTTTGCCCGCTGATAGAGTTCACGTCATTAACGGCGACACTTTTTCAGGATCAGTTTGAGTTCGGGTGGGAAAGTGTACATTTCACTTTTGAATACCTCACCGGCCTGCGGAGAAAAGAGGAATGCGTCAAAAAATTTATCCCCCAGTTAGTCCTGAGCTGCATGGTGGATAACTTTCTCATGTATAACCTGCCCCTCCAAGGGCAATAAGGGCCTTTATGTTTTCAAGGCCGTAAGCGGGATCCCAAACATCGCCAATAATGGAATTGTGTACATAAAGCATCACTTCAATGTATTTAAGATACCTGAGAAGGGGAACCATGAGATCCCATTCATCCTCAGGAACCGGCCCTCCTTCAGCCTTGTAGGCCGCAAGGTATTGGGCAGATCGATCCCTGTCAAAACCATCCCGTTCAGGATTCTTGCAGTACTCCCAAAGCACCCGGCCCAGTTCATAGACCAGCATTTCGTTGCCACATTCATCCCAGTCCAGGATGCCTGCAATACGATCATCTTTCATAAGGACATTGGGACCGTAAAGATCGCCGTGTATAGGAGCGTAGAGGAGGTCCCTGCGTTTTTTGAGGCTCTCAGTAAGCTTTATAAATTCCTCCTTGCCCTTGTACAAAGCTTCGCGTCTTTCATATATACCGGCGATTTTTTCCTGTTCCGTTTCCGATTGATGCCTGGGATCCGAAAAAAGGGCTTTACCCCCGGAGGAAAGCATCTTGTCTACAGCTTCCCAATTATAAATGTAGTTATTTTCAAAATCGAATTCCAGAAGCCGCGGTCTGTCAGGCCTGGGCCTTTGATCCGGAAATTGGAGGCCTATGTTGTGAAGACGGGCCTGGATTTTTGCAATTTCATCCCTGTGGATCGAAAGTTCCCTATCGGAATTTACGCCTTCCACAAAAGGCAGTATTTCGCAGATCATACCATTATGGATAAAAATAGAATCCCCGGTTTTTGTAAGCCTGGGGCTTATAGCCTCCTTTATACGGGACGCCGCGAAAGCCGACCATGTATTGGTATATAGTACGCCTGAAAGCTCCGTCTTATGGTGAATAATCCTGAGGACAAGAGGCGACCCTTCATGGAAATCCAGTTTGAAAATATCGTTCCGCTCACCCCCGGAAAGGCGCTTGCAGGAAAGCGGAACAGCCATACCCTCATACTCCCTGGCTGTTTGTTCAAATATACCTGAGAGTAATTTGGTTTCGTTTTCGTATTGCCTCACGTCCTGCCTTCTAAACAGCCTCGTACAACACAAGTTCGCTGCTTAAAGCTCCTTCAAGATGTATATTCAGGCCCTTTTGGGTTAACTCATATCCGCTTACCGTGCAGACAGCTTCTGTATTGTCAAAGGTAACCCGGTATGTTCTTGAAGCGTCTATCCCGCGGAGTTTGATACATATCTCCCCGTTTTGCGGCGTATCCAGTTGGAATATACCCAGTATCCCCGTCAGCCCGTCTGCGGCGTCCAGTTCCAAAGCACCGTACCCGATAGGTTTCTTCCGCGGAAGTTCCGGCGTGTGGTGGTACACATTTGAATCCGCTATAAAGGGCCGCACAAATTCTTTGTAAAGCGTAACATGGTGTTTGATGATCTCAATCTGCTTTTCGTTGATCGTTACACCAGACGGCGTGATACCGCCTATGGTCATGTGGGTGAACATTAGATTCCGCAGGTGAAGCTGCATATCCCCGGTAAAGTACGCTAACTGGCCGCCGATAAGCCTGTCTATATGCTCAGGAGGCAGGGCAATGGACATGCCGTTGGTGATTC
>JAISZE010000036.1 GCA_031269405.1 Treponema sp.
TATAAATTTCTTTGTTTTCCATTTCGTTCCTCCATATTCCTATAATATCGGCAATTTTATATTATGTCAACCATTTTTTAAAATTTTTTGCATAAATTTCAAAAATTATTGCGCCTAACTCTTCGTTCGCGGCGCGCCGTCCAAAGGCCGGTTTGCGGTTCGCGGTACATTTCTTTCTTGTCCGTTCCGTCAGTGATGGTCCGTGGTTAAATATGCGGTTGAATCCGTGTTAGCGCGGCAGCCTGTAGGCAAGCCCAAGCCGGGCGGTAAGGCCCCCGATGCCGGGACCGTCCGTGGCGGCGGAATAGAGGTCCCCCGAAAAACTCAGGGCAAAGCCCAAAGCCCACACAGGGGTAAAGCGGAAACTCAGCTCCGCATAGGGCAGGTCCGCGTAGACCCCTACCGCCGCCAGGGGCAGAAGGCCGCCCTCGGCGTCATACTTGGTATTCCAGGAGAAGCCGCTTACTATAGGCCCTGCCGAGGCGCCGATGCTCAGGATAAAACGCTGGGCGGCGCCCAGGCGGATGCGGTAGAGGAAACCCGCGCTGATATGCCCTATGTTGGCCTTCATGCCGTTATCTTCTTCCCTGGAAAAATAGGTGTAATTCCCTTCTACAAAGACCGCATTAGGAAGAAAGAAGAGCGTCCCGTACCGGTCGTAGACTTCCCAAAAGGTAAACCGCAGCGTCGCCCCGCCGCCGGCCCCCAAAGCCCCGCCGCCCTCATAGGCGAGAAAGTCCCCTGAAACGCCGAAATTCATGGCCCTGGTATAGTCCAGGGTAAAATCACCCGCATCCTCCCACTGCCTATCGGGACGGGTCTGCTCCGGCTGGGGTTGGGGCCGGACTTCCTGGACCGCCGGAGGAAGGGGCTGGACCTGGGCTGTTTCCTGAACCTTGCTTTGAGAGGTCTCCTGGGCTTGAACCTGGGCCTGGGCCAGCGCGGCCTGCCGGGCCTCTTCCTCCTCCGCCGCCCCCTGGGGGTTCAGGGTATAGCCGCGGGCGTAAAGGATATTGTCGGAAATATAGGGCCGCTGGTTTACTCTGGTAATCTCGATGGTTTCTACGGCTATGTCCTTCGCCACTGTTTCGATGGGCAGGGGTTTTTCGATGTTTTTCAGAAACGCCTCGGTAAAGGGGCTGTTCCTGCTTTTGGGGTCCCCGTCGGAGGCCGTGGCCCCTGCGGCGGTGGAAAACATGACAAAGGTATCCTGAACTACCGGGGCGGCGGAAAGGCCTCTGGATAAACTCCGGCTTTCAGCAGGCAGGGGGTTGTTCCGGCAGGCGTCAAGAACCACTACGTTGACTTTGTTCCGGGCGCTTTCAAGGCTTTTAAGGAGTTCGGTCAGGGAATAGGCGGCGCGCCTGACTTGGGAGATCCGCTCCGCCTGGATGTCCACGGGCAGGAGGTAGTTTTCACCCTCAACCTGGACTCCGTGGCCGGCGTACCAGAAAAAGCCTTCGTTGTCCCGGTCCAGGGAGAGGAGGTCCGTAAAGTCAATGAGCGCCTGTTCCATCTGGTCTATCCCCACATTGAGCTTGAGTTCGACCTTGTAGCCCAGTTTGCCCAGCACAGAGGCGATGTCCGCGGCGTCGTTGGCCGGGGTGCGCAGTTTTTCAACCCTCGCGTAATTGCTGTTCCCGATAACCAAGGCGTAACGCTGGGGAACGGCGTTCGCTGAAAAAACCGGCAGCAGAAACAGGGCCGCCAGCAAAACGCCGTAAATACCCGTACATTGTTTCATGGTATACCTTCCTTATATCTACAAAAAAGAATATATCCAAAAAATGGCGCCGTCAAGCGCGGTCTTTTGTGAGGCGGCGCCAGGCTCCCTGGCTTCCCTGCTTTATGGAATGAAACGGCTGATCGCCATCCGAGGTGGGGATAACTGTTATTATCAATTCCGGATCTGAATTATACCTTCACTTCCAGGTCAATGCCCGCCCGGGCAAAGACTCTGCAGCGGGTAAGGGCGCCGGGTTTGATTTCCGCGCCGCTTGAGATCACTGCGGCGCCGTCCACATCAGGGGCCTGGCAGGGAAGGCGGCCAAGGTAGAGTCCCTCTTCTCCTTCGATCTTTTCTTCCACTATGCAGGGAAGGTCCTTCCCTACGAAACGGTCCATCTGTTTTTCGCTTATAGGGATTTGCTGTTCTTCAAGAATCCGCTTCCGCTCTGCCGCTGTCTTTTTAGCCACCTGGCGTTTCATCGAATACGCCGGGGTGTCCTCTTCCCGGGAGTAGGCGAAACAGCCCATCCAGTCCAGCCGCGCCTTCTCCTGAAAATACAAAAGCGCCTGGAAGTCCTCTTCGGTCTCCCCAGGGAAGCCGGTCATAAAACTGGACCTGATGACGGCGCCGGGAAGCCGGGAGCGTATGGTTTCTATGAGGGCAAGGTAAATTTCGGCATTGCCCCTGCGGTTCATCAGACGCAGGATTTTTTCCGAGCTATGCTGGAAGGGTATATCGAAGTAAGGGAGGAAGCGGCTGTCCCTTTCCATGATGTCCAGAATAGGAAAGGGAAAATGATCAGGATGAATGTAGAGAAGCCTGACCCAGAAATCGCCTTCCAGTTTTGCCATTTCTTCCAGCAGTACAGGAAGGCCGGGCCTGTAGGAACCGATGTCCTGCCCGATGATGCAGAGTTCCCTGATACCCCGGTCCAGCAGGGCTTTACATTCGTCCAGGACGCCGGAAACAGCGCGGCTCTTGAGCCCCCCGCGTATGAGGGGTATGGCGCAGAAACTACACCGGTTATCACAGCCTTCGCTGATCTTCACGTACGCCGACCCGGGCAGGGAAAGCAGCGGCCGTTTGCCGGCTAAAACAACTCCGGCATCCTGGCCTCCTTTGGTATTCACCTTTTCAGGCTCCCCTGTTTCCCTTCTGTTCCCGGCGGCTTTCACCGCTGCTTCCGCAATGCCTGAAAGGTCCGTATTGCCGAAAAAGAGGTCAGCTTCCGGAAGGGCTTCGGAAAGTTCCGCTGCGTAACGCTGGGCCAGGCAGCCGGCGAGAAGGATCTTTTTTTCAGGATAAAGCTTGCGCCACGCAAGGACGGCGTTGATAGATTCCTGTTTGGCGCTTTCAATGAAACCGCAGGAATTGACGATGATAAGGTCCGCAGCGCCGGCGTCTTCTGTTGTTTTCCAGCCGGCTTGGTTCAGGAAAGACATCATGGTTTCCGCATCGACCTGGTTTTTTACACACCCAAAGGGATCAAGATAATAGGTCATAAACGGCAAGCTTCGGTTTTCGGAAGAGAGGGCATTGCGTCTGGGGATTATTCCAGCCGCGCCAGGACCAGACGGTAGCGGTTGTCTTCATCCCTGACCCAGCGTATATCCGCTACCACCACCTCCCCGGCGCCGCCCAGTTCTACAGGAACCGTCCGGCCTCCGCCTATTACCTGGAGTTTCGCCGCCTGGGCGTTGGATACCCCGATGCGTATGCCGTTCTGGGCCTGGATATCAAGTTCCCCGGAACGCTGGAAGTATTCTTCGTTCCTGCCCTGACGGTCCCGCTCAAAGAGGACTTCCCAGCGGAAGAGGCAGTAGCCCTGGAACCGGGACTGGAGGGTGAATGGGTAGGGATTGGGGGAAGTGAAAATCACCGCCGCTGCCTGAAGGTCGGCGTTTAGGACTTCCGGAGGGGTCTCTGCGGAAACGCCGGACCCGGCTATCTGGCCCGAAAGGGTTTCCAGTTCAAACCGGAGCAGGGCCCCTGGGGCGCTGTCGTTTTTGACAAAGTCCGCTGCGGTGATCCGCAGTTCATCAATTCCGTCATTGTTAAGATCCACCGTAACTTCCTGGCTCAGATCCAGCCGTACCGGGCCCCTTGGGGTGGTAATGGTTACGGTATCGCTCAGGCCCGAGAGTTCCAGCTTGTAGGTTTCGGCCTCCAAAGGGATAAGTATCGTATCCCCCCAGTAAAACCGCCGTTCCAGAGACCCGGTATTCATGGTATATTCCGCAGCAGGCCGGGTTTCCGCAGATGTTTCCCCGCCCTGCCCCTGGGGTATATGGGAAAAGAACCACGCCCCTCCGGTGGCGATCCCCAGAATTGCCAGCACCGCAGCAAGGCCTGCCAGGATCTTCGGCAGCGGGGAAGGGTTTTTAAGGAGCTGTTCCACCGGCACCGGCTGCTCCTGGATCCTGAGAGAGCGGTAAAGGGAAAGAATTTCGTTTACGTCCAGCTCCAGATAGGCGCCGTAGTTCCTCAAGAAACCCAGAATATAAGGCTCCCCGGGAAAACCGGAAAAATCCTCCCGTTCCAGGGATTCAAGATAACGGCCAGAGATATTGATCTCCTGGCTTACATAGTCGATAGTGTAGCCTTTACTTTCACGGGTAGTTTTCAGCTTGTTCCCCAGGGATTCCAAGAGGGTCCTCCTTCAGTTTATTCGGTATCCCGGAACAGAAAATTGTTATACACATTGGCGGAAGCCGGGGAATCGTAGATAAAACGCCCTTCAGGGATCCCCAGGTTTGTTCGGATATTGGTAAAGTCAAAGCGTACCAGCTCGTCGGCAATGGTCCTCCCCTCTATACGCCGTATGAGGAGAGTTTCGGAATCAACGCTGAGGGTGATCTCCCTAAAGCCTTCCGAAACAGTCCGCCTGGTCAGCCGCATTTTTACTGCTGTTTCAGGGGAACCTTCGTCCAGGGGAACCGGGTCCGGCCCTGTGATAAAAGCCGGAACATAATTCTTTCTGAGCAGGGAAAGCCCCTGGGCGGAGGCCAGGGACGCCCCTGTTGACGCAGTGGATCTACGGGAAATTTCCTGGTTCAGGACCGCCCGGTAACCGGGAAGGTACACCGTAAGCTGTTCGCCGTTAAAGGCGATAACCTGGTTAGCAGGATCGGTAAAGTCGATGCGCAGGAAAGAGGGGTTTAAAAAACTCACCTGCCCGGACATGCCGGTCTTTCCTGACTGTATAGCCAGGAGGGCTTCGTAATCCCGTACCCCGCTGTACCGTTCCGATACCCGTTCCAGGTACCTTTCGGCAGTTACGATTTACTGGGAAAAAAGGGAACACGTAAAAATCAGAAATAAGACCAGCAAAGGGAAACTTCGTCTCACAAAAACCTCGTTAAATCTTTTTGAAAAAAACCCTCATAATAAAGTTTACTATTTATAGCCTTACGGAGACAAGAGGGTCCCTGCCGGCCTAAACTTGATCCCGGAGCTTCCTTTTTGCCGAAAACGCCCCTCCTGCAAGCTCCTCTTCGGAACCGTCCGGAAGGGTAAGGCGCCCTTTTGCGCCTTGGGGCAGTTTGCCCCGGAGCTTAAATTCCCCGTTTTGATATTCCCAGGTAATTTCCACCTCTCCTGCGGGAGTGTGCACCTTGCCCGAGGCCCTGCCCAGGAAGATCCCCTGGGGCTTGATACCAATAACCTTATAACCCGGTTCGGCTGGGTAGACCCCCAGTATTTTGGCCGGGTATTCGTAAAGCAGCAGGGAACTCCAGGCGTGGCAGTCGCTCCTGGAATCATCATAGGGCGTTTCAGGCACTGTGCTCAGATTGAGAGGGAGGAAACGCTTCCATTCCTCCCAGAGAGGTCCGGTTTTTTCATAGAGCCCCGCCTGTTCGAGGGCGCGGAAAAAGTAAAACTGCACAGGGAAGGTACAGGTAACGAGCCCTTTCTCGGTCAGTGCCCGGTTCATGAGTTCTTCAGCATCTTTGCCTTGTACCGTTCCGGTAAGAACCGCCCAGAGCTGGCTGTGCCGGGTATATTCGGCGCTGTAATCAGGACCGTCTTTAAAGAGGCGCCTTTTTTCATCCCAGCAGCTTTCGAGAACCCTGTTCTGGATACCCTTTGCCTCGTTGAGGTACCAGGTTTTGAGATCCCCGAAGCCCAGTACCGAAAGGATCCGGCCCAGCAGTTGGAGCCCGTAAACATACATGAGGTTCTGCGCCGTAGACGGCCCGCTGTAAGCCGCCCGGACGCTTCCGTGGACATCCCGCCATTCAGGGGCCCAGTCGAGAAAATTCCAGTAACCCAGGCCTTCAACCAGGCCCCGGCTGTTTTTCTTTCGTTTAAACCAGAGCAGGATGTTTTCCGCAGTGGGGCGGTACCGTTCCAGAACCGAAGCGTCCGCGGTTTGATCGTAGTAATCCAGAAGCATGGACAGCCAGGAGACGGCGAAAGTGGGAATCACCTGGGGGTTGTTGGTAGGATACCGGGACTGGATAATGCCTTCAGGCAGTATGGACCGGTGAAAGTCGTCGATGGTTTTGCGTCCCAGCCTGGTATCCCCTGAAAGGTAATAGGTAAAAAGCATCTGAAGCCTGGTATCAAAGGTGTACTGCATCTGCTCGTAATAAGGACAGTCTTCGTAGGTTTCGTGCATACAACGCCGCAGGGTGCGGAGGCTTATGTCCCAGAGACCGGGAATCCAGGCCTGTGCGGGATCTTTTTCGTCAGCGCTGATTTCGGTTTTAACATCCATGGGGTAACCGGTTTCGCGGTACTTCAGGGGCCAGAGGGTAAAGGGACGGGAACCTGTGGTTACTTCAATCCTTATGATACGGAAGGTCCGGAACCAGAAAAATTCATACTG
>JAISZE010000080.1 GCA_031269405.1 Treponema sp.
GTATTTCAGGGCCGCGTCCACCTGGTGGAGGTTCACGATGCAGGCGATGGCCCGGCGGCGGCATACGTCCCGGATGAGTTCCATCACCACCTGGGCGCTGGCGGGGTCCAGGGAGGCAATGGGTTCGTCGCAAAGCAGGACCGAAGGCTCCTGCATGAGGGCCCGGACAATTCCCACCCGCTGGCGCTGGCCGCCGGAAAGTTCCCCGGCCCGGTGGTAGAGGAAATCCCCTAGGCCGGTCTGCTCCAGGATGTTCAGGGCCCGGCGCTTGTCATCCTCTGTGTAGCGGCCCAGCACGCCGTCCAGGGTGTTCATGTAGCCCAGCCGCCCGTGCATCACGTTCTGCAGCACCGTCAGGCGGGCCACCAGGTTGTGGTGCTGGAAGACCATGCCCAGGCGGCGGCGGAGTTTCCGTGTTTTGGCCGGTGAAGCGCCGGTAATTTCTTCCCCTTCGATAAAGATCCGGCCCGCCGTGGGGATGACCAGGTGGTTGATACAGCGCAGGAGGGTGGACTTTCCCGCCCCGGAAGGGCCGATGACGCCGATCATCTCCCCCTTCCCTACCGTGAGGTTCAGATCCCGGACCGCCGGTTTTTCCGAACCCCGGTATGTTTTTTGCAAGTCCCGTACTTCGACAACTGATTCCATCCGTCATCCCCTTTTGTACTGTACCCTTACCGGGGAATCACTTTTGCCATCAGGTCCCGAACGTAGTCCAGGTCCCGGTCATTGGCTTCCACAAACTGCGGTTTTTTCTCAGGCGGCCAGCCGAGCATGTACTGGAAATAGTCGGGGTTTTTATATCCCAGGAAGAACTCTTTGACCTTTGCCTTGAGGTCCGCAGGGAGTTCTTTTCTAATCGAGATAGGGGCGTTGGGTATAACGGGAGATTGGTGGATCACCACAAAGTCGCTTTCCTTTACCCTGCCCCCGGCCAGTTCCCCCTCCAGGATGTCGGAGGCTACCGGCGCGGCGTCAACGTCCCCGTTGATTACCGCCTGGAGCCCGTTTTGGTGCCGCCCGGAAAAGGTAACCGAGGCAAAGAACCTTCCGTTGGTGTGGAAGTCCTCGTTGGTCATGCCGAAGGCGTTCATCAGTTCCAGGGTGGGCACGTAGTTGCCCGATGTGGACGCGGGGTCCACAAAGGCGAAGGTCTTGCCCCTAAGGTCCTGGAGGTTTTTAATGGGGCTTCCTGCCTTGACGACGATCTTGGAGGTATACCCTGCCTGGCTCTTGTCCCCGAAGGGCGCCACTATGACCATCGCTTCCACCCCGGCGCGCTCCACGGCCTGCACGTAGGTAACAGGGCCGAAGGAGGCGATGTCCGCGTGGCCGGTCCGCATGGCTTCCACCACGGCGTTGTAATCCGCCGCGTTGACCTCCGTTACCCTGATCCCCAGGGCGGCGCTCTGGTCGTTCTGAACGCCGCTCCGGTATTCGGCGTATTCCTCGGTGGCCTCGTTGGGGAGGTAGCACATGACCAGTTCCTGGGGCCAGCCGGCGGGCACCGCCGAAGGGGCAGGACTTTTGGCCTGCCCCCCTCCTGCATAGAGGCTGCCTCCCCCCATTCCCATTCCCGTCAGGGCAGCCAGAAAAACCAGTGCCCTTACCGCATTTTTCACGCTCAAACCTTTCATCAAATACTCCTTGTAATTGAGATAACCCTTTTTACTTTTGAGGTGTTAGCGTTTCATTACGGTTCGGTTAAATTTAGGTAAAATCCGAACAGGTATTTGATATAAGGTCTAAATCCCTTCGGTCACATTGTGCAGCCACTTGCCGCTTTTCAGACGCCAGAGGCCCAGGAACATCTTGACCGGCTCCTCAACCATGATGCAGAGGTAAATAAGCCACACAGGGGCGTGGAAAACAAAACTCGCCAATGCGCCCAGAGGCAGAGCCGCAATCCACATAAGGGCGATGTCGTAAAAGACGCAGAACACCGTATCCCCTCCGGCGCGGCAGATCCCTACAACCATAGACATATTGAAGGCTCTGAAGGGGTACATGAAGCCCAGGACAAGGAACATCATGTACGCAGCCGAGAGGACCCCGGGGCCTACGTTAAAAACAACAGGCAAAAGCCGGGACAGAGGGATGAGGACAAGGGCCACAGCAACTGAAAGCAGAGGGGCGAACCTGGTGATGCGGGATGCGTAGTCCCTGGCGTCCTGCTCCTTTCCTTCACCTATTTTTTTACCGATAAGCACCGCCACGCCGTTTCCCAGGCCGATAAAAATGACCCAGGTAAGCTGGGAAACGGTGTTGGTGATGTTAAAAGCCGCGATAGCCTCGGTATGGGTACGGGCAAAGATGAGGTTCTGGGTAGTCACTCCAAGGGACCAGAAGGTCTCGTTGAAGATCACCGGCAGGGCGATCCTGAAAAAACGCCAGGCATAGGCGGAATTAAAGGCGAAAAGTTCCCGGAAACTTCCGGCTGGGGGATAGCGCCTGGCGTAGCTCACGGTTACCACAATGAGCATCTCCGCGTACCTTGAGATCACCGTAGCCAGAGCCGCGCCCCGTACTCCCATAGCCGGGACGGGCCCGGCGCCGAAGATAAAAAGGTAATTCAGCACAGCGTTCATAGAGAGGGCGATAAGGGTAGCCGCTATGGCAAGCCGCACTTTTTCTACCGAACGCAGGGTCAGTACCAGCACCATGGTGATGCCGAAGGGGATAAAAGAAGGAGCCAGAACCCTGAGGTACGCCGCTCCGGTTTCGATAACCAGGGCGTCACGGGAATAAATGCCGATGAGCTTGTCAGGGATGAACACCGCTCCAAGGGTATAAACAGCGGCTACAGTTATGGTCAGGGTAACGCAGAACCCCATGTTTTTCCGTATCCCCTGGATGTCGCCCCTCCCCCAGAACTGGGCGGTAAAAATGGCGCCTCCGGAGCAGATCCCAAAAAGGATAAGGTTATACAGAAAGAAAATTTGATTCCCCAGGCCCACTGCGGCGATCTCCACAGTCCCCAGCCTGCCAATCATCACCGTATCCAGCATATTGACCAGGGAACTGATGAAATTCTGGAGCATAATAGGTACTGCGATTACAAAAAGGCTCCTGTAGAACCCAGGGTCCCCGAAAAGAGAAGGCGCTTTCATTTCTTTACTAATAGTTTACTCCGATATTCCGATATACAGAATAGAAGGAGAAAGAAAAATGATCTATGGGGTAACGGGCAATTCAGTCCCCACTATCGGCTACGCCATCACCGCGTCCCGAAGCGGCAGAATGTCCCTGCCTGTAGCCTCTTCTTCCCTGATTTACTCCCACTTCGACCATGTTTCTGGGGTTCCGGCGCCTGAAGGGACCCGGGGGGTGGCTATCAACAAACTCAAAATCCTGGACGTCCTCATCGAGCAGCTTGCTCAGATAAAAAAGAAAGGCGACAACGCCCTTACCCTGGGCGCCCCGGTTTCGGAAGAACGCCTGGACGCCATGATCGAAGCCTACAAACATCAGATTAACCAGGCCAAAGCCGCCAGCGCCGCTATGCCTTACACCCCCGCCCCTCCAGCCCAGGCAGGCGCCCTTTTCAGCCTGGTAGCGTAACGCTCTTGCCCTACGCCGCGCCTGAGGGCAGCCCGTTTGTCCCGGGATCCAATTCCGCCAGACGTCTTTGCAGCCTTTTCTCCTCTGTAATGTCCTGGAGATTTCCCAGAACGAAGATCCTGCCCTGGCCCCGGTCTACAGGGACAAAATTACAGCGCAGTATCTTCTCTTCCTTTGTTTCCGGGCCGGTATAAACCAGCTCCTGGACAGGGTTTAAATCCTCAAGCATCTTTTCGGTAACATTCCGGTTAAAAACCATAGAACGGTTAAAAAGAAGCACAAAATATTCGATCATACTGGCTATGTTGCCTTTCTTAACCCCAGGGAATATTAAAGCGGTAAAGTTTTTCCCCTGTATGTCTTTTATTTCCAATACGGTTTCCAGGAATTTGGAGTACTGATCCTGAATGATAAAATCCTTGTCCATGAAAAAAAGGCCCACTTTAAGGGCGTCTTTCATAGCGGCAATCGTGTCCCGTTCGTCTTTCAGCGCCGCAGACGCGGCTTCCGCGGCATCTTTCAACTCTATGAGGCGCTGGTTTTGCCTGCTGACCCCGTTGACCATGTACAGGTACGCGAGGAAACCGGCGATGATAAAGACCGTAGATATGATTAACTGGCGTATTATCCGGCTCAGCAAATGTTTCGATATATCTTCAACCTCGAAATCACAGCTAATAACTCCCACAGCCTTACCCGAAGAATTCAAAATAGCCGTGTAGGTTGAAACTATAAGACCCCATTGGAGATTGTAACTCAGTTTGCTGACATACTCCGTTTTTGCCTCCATAACCTGCAAAACCGGTTTTATGTAATTTGAAATGTCCTCTTCAGTACCAAGGGGCGAAAAATGCTCATCATCAGGAGGAGCGCTGCCGTCCACAATAAAGCGAAAAACACTGCCCTCCATAGGCGCAATAGTATACAAATAAATACATTTTGATTTTTCCTTGATAGCCAGCATGGCAAGCCGGGTCTGTTCGTACCAGAGGTCCCGGGGATCGAGGCTGACACAGAGGGCCTCGAAAGCATCACCGTTAATGACAGCCTCGGTTTCCTTTACAATAGGAACCCCCAGATCATCGGCAATGGTTTCGGTTATTCCCACAAGCTGTTGTACGGAAGTAACAATAACAACCGAAAAAACAGCAATGACAAAAAGAACAAAAAACAGGGTAAACTGGAATTCCAGCAGCAACGCCTTCTTTTTCTCTGTTTTGCCTTTATGAGACAGATTATGCATATAACATCCTCAATTAATTTAAGTATACTTTCAGGGCCTATTCACACTATGAGTATCATACACAAAGTAGTGTTTTTTTGGGAAATAGTACCAGGAAAATAGCAAATGCAGTACCTTGATGAGTCAGCTTGTTACGTAATTCCTGTAACAAAGGCGCTATACCGGTAATAATGTCAATATGAAAATAATATTCATTTTCATATTGACATTATCAGCATATTGTGGTAGTATACGCAGGTATGGCGGGAAAACGTCCTGAAAAGTATCACACCCGGCAGGGTCAAAGTATTCTCGATTATATGAAGTCCCTCGGAAGCGGGCATGTAACGGTTATGCAGATAGTGCGTCATTTTGAGGACACGGAAGAGGCTGTGGGGCAGACAACGGTTTACCGGCATCTTGAAAAGCTGGCCGCAAAGGGTGTGATCCGTAAATATATCATGGATGACGGTAAAAGCGCTTGTTATCAGTATACAAGCGGCGAAAAGCATTGCCGCGAGCATTTCCACTTTAAGTGCGAAAACTGCGGCGCCCTTATTCATGCGGACTGCGGTTTCCTGGATGAAATCACGCGGCACCTGCTCAGGAAGCACCACTTTCAAATCAACATGCTGAAAACGGTTTTTTACGGAACCTGTAAAAAATGCCTGCCTGCACGGGACGGATCGCGGTGATGAAGGAATTCAGGGCCTTTTGGATAAGCCTTTGTTTGTGTTTTACCGCCGTTTCGGTTTCAGCGGAAACGGTTTTTTCCATTCACCCGGATCATGCGTGTACCGGCGCTGACTGTCCCGTATGCCTTCTGATACAGAAGGTGGAAAATTTCTGCCGGCAGCTTAAAGGCGCGGCTGCTCATCCAGGTTTTCGGCCTGCGGGTCTTTTGATGATCGCCTTTGTGTTAAAACGCTGGTTTTTTCTTTTCATTCCCCTGAGCGCTGTACGGCTAAAAGTAAAAATAAACAGATGATGCCCCTTTGACTTTCTTTTGCCGTAAAAAATCTCAATCATTAACAGGAGTATACAATTATGAAACGAATCATTTTCTTTGTTTGCATATCCGCGTGTCTCGCTGCGGTCTTGCCCGCCGGAGGGCGGAGGGACGCAGGAAGGGCGGACGGAAAAATTAACGTAGTGGCCACTATTTTTCCCCCTTATGATTTTATCCGTGAAATTGCCGGGGACAAGGTTAACCTGACCATGCTGCTGCCCCCAGGGGCGGAAAGCCACTCGTTTGAGCCCACGCCCCAGGATATTATCACGGTGCAGAACTGCGACGTCTTTATTTACGTCGGAGGCGAATCAGACGCGTGGGTCGAAACGATCCTGGAATCCATGGATACGAGCCGCATGGAGATTATCACCTTCATGGACTGCGTGGAAGTTGTTGAAGAACTGGTAGTCGAAGGAATGGAAGAAGAAGAGGAGGAAGCCGAAGGGCCTGAATACGATGAACATGTCTGGACTTCTCCGAAAAACGCGCAGCTCATTGTGCAAAAAATAGCCGGGGTCCTGGCGCAGCGGGACGGGCCTAACGCGGCGGAGTATGAAAAAAATACGGCGTCTTATCTGGCAAAATTAGCGGATTTGGACGCGTCGTTCCGGAATATGGTAAGCGGCGCGAAACGGAAAACCTTTATATTCGGCGACCGTTTCCCTTTCCGGTATTTTGCCGACGCTTACGGCCTCAACTACTTTGCCGCCTTCCCGGGCTGTTCCACTGAGACCGAATGCAGCGCCGCTACAGTAGCCTTTCTGGTTGACAAGGTCAGGGCGGAAAAGATCCCCGTGGTTTTTCACATTGAGCTTTCTAATGAGAAAATCGCCGATACTATCTGCGAGGAAACAGGGGCCAAAAAACTGCTGCTCCATGCGGTTCATAACATTTCCAAAAGGGATTTTGACCGGGGCGAAAATTATTACGGCCTCATGTCCCAAAACCTGCAAAATTTAAAACAAGCCCTTTATTAAAAAATAGTGGTTCCGGGCCGCCTTCCAAAGGCGGCCCAAAAAGGACGCATAGCGCCTTTTTCTGTTTTGTACTAAAATTGTTTATATGAACAAAACATGGTCCCAGGTGGATCTCATCAGAGAGGCCTTTCATTACCAGAGCCGTTTTGACAGGTCCACTATGGTGTTCAAAATTGATTTTCCCGTTACTGAAGACACCCTCTTCCCTTCTCTGGTAAAAGATCTGGCCCTGCTGTCCAAGACCGGATTCCGGGTGGTGATCGTGCCTGGAGCCAAGGAATGGATCGACGCGGTTCTTAAAGAATACGGCATTGTTTCCGGCTACAACGGTCAGGCGCGAATCACTACCGGAGAAGCCATGCCCTTTGTGGAAATGGCGGCTTTTCATGTGGCGGCCCGGTTCATGACCGGCTTTTCAGGCAGCCAGGTGGACGCAATAGTAGGAAATTTTGTCCGCGCCAGAGGACTGGGGGTAATAGGCGGAGCCGACATGGAGCATACCGGGGCTGTGGACAAGATCTACATCGACTCTATACGCCGGGCCCTGGAACTGGGCATGGTACCCATACTCCCCTGCATAGGCTGGAGCCCTGCCGGAAGGCCCTACAATGTGCCAAGCGACGAGATCGCGCTTTCTGCAGCGGCCAGCCTTGGGGCCGTAAAGCTCTTCATCATTTCCCTGAGCGGAGGGGTGAAAAAAGGCGTTTATGAAATCCCTGAGAGCATCGAAATTGGAGAGCAGGGCCGGATTATCAGGCTTACCCCCCAGGAAGCGGCTAAGATCCTGGAACTGAACTCGCCTGTCAGGGAAAAGGACGACAAGGCCCTTGGGGAGCTGGCCCTGGCTATCAAGGCATCTATCGCCGGAATCGAACGGGTCCACATCATCAACGGCGGCGAAGAAGGAACGGTGTTGAAAGAACTTTTCTCCAACCTCGGCGTCGGCACCATGGTCTACGCGGACGAGTACGAATCCATCCGCGCCCTGCGGAGCCAGGACATCCCGGACGTGCTCCGCCTCATGGAGCCCCTCATGCAGCAGGGCCTGCTCCTGCGCCGGACCCCTGAGGACATCCAAAGTAAAAAACAGGATTACGCGGTGTTCGAAATCGACGGCCAGATCCACGCCTGCGGGGCCCTGCACGACTGGGGCGAAAGCCAGGGTGAAATCGCCGCGATAGCCTCAGATCCGGCGTACGCCAATATGGGCCTTGGCCGGCGCGTTGTCCGCTATCTTATCGAGAAGGCGAAAAAAGCCGGCCTGTCCCGGGTCTTCGTTCTCACTACCCGCACCCATGACTGGTTCGAGGCCCTGAGTTTCCATGAAGCCTCCGTGGAAAGCCTTCCTGAAAAAAAACGCCTCCTTTACGACCGCTCCCGGAACAGCAAGGTCTTTTCCCTGGACCTTTAAGGGCCTGTCCTCAGCGCCCCTGCCGCCTCTTTCCTGCTGTTCCTAAAGACTGGGTCTCCCCTTCTGTGCTATACTCCCGGCATGTCCCGAAACGCCGTTTACACCGCCCTGGTCCTCCGTGTAAAGCCCTCAGGCGAAGCCAATCGCGACGCGTGGTTTCTCACTGCAGAAGAAGGGGTGATAAAGGCTACAGTGTTCGGAGGGCCCAAGAGCAAGCTCAGGGCCTGTGCGGCGCCGTTCAACCAGGGGACCCTCTGGATTTACCACAATCCCCTGCGGGATTCCCGGAAGGTCAGCGATTTTGACGTGCAAAGCTGGCGGCCAGGGCTCAGGGAGCTTTACGAGCGGACCATGGCGGCAGACGCTATGGCTGAAACAGTGCTGGCATCCCACGGCGGAGGCGGGAACTGGGGCCAGGCCCTGAATATGGCCGGGAAGACCTTGGACGCCCTGGAGAAGGGGGACGAAAAGAGCTGCCCAAGGACGCTGATTCACTTCCTCTGGAACTGGGCTGATATGCTGGGGATCAGGCCGGACCTTGGGGTCTGCGCTTCCTGCGCTTGTGAAGCCCCGCGGGATGGGGTACTATGGTACAATGGGCAGGATGGGAACCTGTATTGTCCTTCATGCGCCAAAGGGGCGGGTTTTGCCGTAGGCCCAGGGGCGCGGCTCTGGCTCAGCAGGGTTCAAGACCTGGATCCTGCCGGTCTGGACCGGATAAGCCTGGACAAGGCGTCTATAGCCCAAGCCAAAGCCCTGGCCACGGCGGTTCTGACTGAGGCCCTGGGGAAACGGCTTCCGACATGGGACAATGTTTTTGATAGTTAAGGAAACAAAACCAGGAAACAAAATGCGCGCTGTTGATATTATCATGAACAAACGGGCAGGAAAGGAACTTTCCCCGGAAGAACTGCAATTCCTCATAGGCGGGTATACAGCAGGGGAGATCCCTGACTACCAGGTCTCTGCCTGGGCCATGGCGGTTTTCTTCCAGGGTATGACCTCTGGGGAAACAGCGGCGCTTACAAAAGTGATGCTCAAATCCGGGAAGGTTATCGGCCTGTCCGGCATTGAAGGCCCCTTTGTGGATAAGCACTCCACCGGGGGCGTAGGTGACAAGACGAGCCTCATCCTTGCGCCTCTGGCGGCGGCTATGGGCATACGGGACCCTATGATGTCGGGCCGGGCGCTGGGCCACACCGGGGGAACCCTGGACAAGCTGGAAGCCATACCGGGTTACAGGACTGATCTTTCTGTTGAAGAATTCAGGAGTATCATCGCCGCAGACGGTTTCGCCATGACAGGCCAAACTAAGGACATAGTTCCCGCAGACCGGCTGCTCTACGCCTTGCGGGATGTAACCGGGACTGTGGAGTCCATCCCGCTCATCACTGCCAGCATACTTTCCAAAAAAGCGGCTGAAGGCGCGGAGGCTCTGGTTCTGGATGTGAAGTACGGTTCCGGCGCTTTTATGAAAGAAGCGGCTGAAGGCGAAAAACTCGCCCTGTCTTTAACGGATACCGGATTGGCCTTGGGCCTTAAGGTTTCCGCGCTCCTTACGGACATGGACGAGCCCCTGGGAAACATGGTGGGGAATTTTCTAGAAATAGAAGAAAGCCTGGACTGTCTTGAAGGAAAGGGCCCTGCTGACCTGATGGAAGTGACCCTGGAGCTTGGGGCCCGTATGGCGGTTCTGGGGGGTAGGGCTCCCGGCGCCGCTGGAGGCCGCGCTTTCTGCGAAAAGACCCTGGCGACCGGAAAGCCAAGGGAACTTTTTTTGCAAAACGTGAAAAGCCAGGGAGGAGATCCGGAGCAACTCCTGGAACTCAGAGGGAAGTACCGTTCTCCGGTAACGGCCAGGGTAAAGGCCGCCCGGAACGGCTATATTTCCCGCATCGACGCCTGGAAGGTGGGCCGCGCTTCGGTAGATCTCGGAGTAGGCCGCAACCGCACAGGGGACAGGGTCTGCCCTACCGCAGGGGTTCAGTTCCACGCCAAAAGGGGCGCTGCGGTAAAGGCCGGCGATCCGGTAATGACCGTCTGGGCTGCTGATGAAAAGGGCCTGGCTGCCGCGCTTCCCCAGCTGGCCGGGGCGGTGGAGTATTCGGACGCCCCCCCTCAGCCGCGGAAGCTTGTTCTAAAAAGTATTAATTGATTAATTTTTTGATTGATTGTTTTTTTATAGAAGGAACCTGATTGTACATGAAATGGGATAAGAAAGATATTTCCCCGGAACTGGTCAAAGAGACAGCGGCGAAATACGGCTGCGATCTCCTTACCGCTTCCATCCTGATCCGCCGGGGGATTACCGGAGGCGAGGAGATCCGTTACGTTCTTGAAGAAGATCCCCGTTACCTAAGAAACCCTTTTGAGCTCCCTGGCATGGAAGACGCGGTGGACCGGATCATAGCTGCTAAAGAGGAAGGGGAAAAGGTCCTGGTCTTTGGGGACCGGGATGTGGACGGCATCACCGGGACGGCCATGGTGGCAGGGTATCTGGGCGGCCTGGGCATGGATGTAACCTGGCGTATTCCCACCGGGGACGACCGTTACGGCCTCTCGATTGAGGTTGTTGAGGAATTCGCCGCCGCCTACGGGACCCTTATCATCACCGTGGACTGCGGCGTCTCGAATGTAGCGGAAATACAGCGGGCAAACGAGCTTTCCGTGGATGTCATCGTAACGGATCACCACAACCCCCAGGACGAACTCCCCAAAGCCTTGTGCATCGTGAATCCCAAGCTTCCAGGGGCGGCTTATCCTTTTCAGCATCTTGCAGGCTGCGGGGTGGCTTACAAGCTGGTATCAGCCCTGCGTTTCGCCCTGAAGAGCGAACTCTACGGCCAGCCGGTGTGCCTCCTCAACACCAGGCCGGTCAACGACGCCTGGATCATCGAGATCGCCAAAATGCGGAACATGGCGGTAATCGGGTCCCTTGCCGAAACAGTGATACCCGGTATGGTGGGCATAAGCGACACCAGGCTTCCGGGCTTTCTCGAAGGCCAGCAGATTCTCGTCTGGGACGCGGGACTGCAAAAAAAGACTCTTGCGAAAATCTTCGGCACAGGCGTTGAAATCGGCATGCTGGACATAGCCCCTGAAATCGGGAAGCTCATCCCCCAGGCGGCAGGCAAGAGCCTTCTGAGGATCAAGGAACTCTCAAAGATTGCCAAATACTCAAGCCTCGAAACCGGAGAACTGGATGTGTTCGTCAATCTCTTTACCTCTTTTGTCCGGAAGCGTGAAGGGAGCTTTACCGAAGCGGATAACACGGATCTCCAGCTCGCGTGCCTTGGGACCATCGCGGACATTATGCCCCTTAAAGATGAAAACCGGATCATCGTACGCCAGGGGATAAAATTCCTGATGGAAAAACCCAGGCCAGGGCTTTCGGATCTGCTGTTCAAACTGGGCCTCGCAGGAAGGCGCATCGGGGCCCAGGACATTTCATGGATGCTCTGCCCTGCTATCAACGCCGCGGGCCGCCTGGGAAACCCCGAAAAAGCCGCAAGCCTCTTTATGGAAAAAGACGCAGCAGCAAGGGACCGCATAGCCGGGGACCTGGTAGCGATGAACGAAGAACGGAAAAAGCTGGGCGGCGATGTCTGGACCATTGTGGAACCCCTGGCAGAGGAGAACCTTAAAAACTTTGGTGAAAAGCTGGCAGTGGCTTGGGGCGAAAACATACCCCGCGGGGTTACAGGGATCATGGCGAACCGCCTTGCAGGACGCTTTAAGGTTCCGGCCCTGGTGGCCACTGCGGGCGGGACGATCATCACAGGATCCCTCCGTTCTGTTGGAAACTACGATCTCCGTTTCCTCCTGGAACCCAATGCCAGCCTGTTTCTCGACTGGGGAGGGCATGACTACGCCGCAGGTTTCAGTATGGAAAAAACCAGATGGGCTGAATTCCTGGAACGCCTCATACAGGCCTCAGAGGGCATAGAGCTAAAAGAGCCAGGTGATGAAGAAACCCTGGCAATAGACGCCGAACTCCCTTTGAGCTACCTCACGCCGGAGATCTTCAAGGTTGTGGATCTTTTCGAACCCTACGGCGAAGGGAACGATCCCCTTAGCTTCCTCGCAAAGGGCCTCAAAATCACCGACATCAGCCTCATGGGAAAAGCCGAGGCCAAACACGTCAAGCTCACGCTGGACGCAGGGAAGCACAAATGGCCTGGCGTGTACTGGCAGGCTGCGGAAAAGGTAAAGCGGGATTTCGACACAGGGGACAGAGTGGATCTGGTTTTCAGAATCACGAGGAATTATTTTAACGGAAACGAAATACCCCAGCTCATAGTGAGCGATCTTAGGCGGAGCGGAGTATGAGTAAAAAAAGACCGGTAAAAGCGGGGCTGTTTCTTTTTCTGGTCCTGCCCTTCCTTATATGGGCTGAACCTGGCCGGGAAAAGAGCCCCCCTCCCCCCCCCTCATCCCTGGCGGTTCAGGCAGAACCTGTTCCTGGCCTGCCAAGTATTCATTTCCCAGCGGATCCGGTTCAGATATCGGTTCCGCCTCTCAGGCCCTTTCAAAACGGTCCCAGGTTCGCTGTGATCCCGGCAAGCCTACGGCCAGGGGAGCCTGTGACTGTCGCTTATGCGGACAACTTTTCGGGTCCCGGCAGCAGGGATTTCCAGGCGGCGCTCCTCGACTCCCAGGGGAAACGAATCGCAAAGGCTCCTTTTTTCAGCTTTGCGAAAGACGCCAGAGGGCAGGACGTGGCAGCCGCTATCCTGGGGGTTCCTTCAACAGCCGGCGCGGGCCCTTTTTTCATCCGCATCGAAGCCCCTGGGAGGACCATTCAGGATATCCCTATTCTTGTGGAAAAACGGGATTTCATCTTAGAAACCATCGCCCTGGATGAGGAGAACACCGCTATCAGGACCCAAGTTGATCCGCAGAAAACCAAAGAGGCTGAACAGCTCTGGGCTATACTAAACCGCACCGGCTCTGATATCTTCACCTCCGGTCCCTTTATCCCGCCGGTCGCATCCACCAGGCGGACCAGCTTCTTCGGGGATCGCAGGATCTACCAGTATGTTTCAGGTTCCAGCGATACCTCTATCCATGCGGGCGTGGACTACGGGGTTCCTAAGGGCACGGAAGTACGGGCCTGCGCCCCTGGGAGGGTGGTCCTGGCCCGGCCCCGCATCGTTACAGGGAATTCGGTGGTACTCGAACACCTGCCGGGGCTGTACTCCCTTTACTACCATCTGGACACAATAGAAGCCCAGGAAGGCGCTATAGTAGACGCCGGAACCCTTCTGGGGCTTTCGGGGTCCACAGGGCTCGCCACCGGCCCCCATCTCCACTGGGAAATCCGTACAGCCGGAGAAAACACCGATCCCGACGCCTTCATATCCCGTGCTGTCCTTGACAAAGATGAAATTCTGAGTAAACTAATACGTTACTGAGGCTGTTTCAAAGCCCAAATTTATTCTGACCGGTTTAGGAGAGGAGGTGATTTCATTTGGCTCATATCATCGTAGATGATAACGAGATGCTGGAAAAGGCCATTAAGCGTTTTAAACGGATGGTGGAAAAAGAAGGCATCATCCGGGAGTTTAAAAAACGGGAATATTTTGAAAAGCCTTCTACTATCCTTAACCGGAAGAAGAAGGCTATTGCGAGGAAACTGATGAAAAAATCTCGGAAGGGTAAAAGCGATTATTAGTTGTCGTTTATTTCTGAAAATGCGGCGGGCGTTACTGGTTTTTCTTGTGCCGCCGCTTTTTTTTGCCTGTTCAAGCCTGCCGTCGGTTTCCGGCAGTACAGAACAGGCGGAACCAGCCGGGACTATCAACGACGTTATCCCTTTTTGGCAGCCTTTGAATGTCCGTAAAATGCCCGGAACAAGCCCTGAAATTATGTATTTTGCCGGAAAAATACGGAAACCAAAGCTGGAATTCCGGGCTCTCAGGGCGGATTTGCCGGATCCGGCACTGGAAATAGTTGTAAGCGATTCGGCCTTGAGCGTCCATGTGAGCAGCTTTGTCCGGAATACGGGCGCTGCAGCGGGAATCAACGCCAACCCTTTCGATCCGGTTTCGGGAAAAGAGCGTGAAAAACGGACCATTGTGGGGATTACCGTATCTGACGGCGTCCTGGTAAGCCCCCCTGATCCCGCGTATGACGCCCTGGTTTTTTACCCTAACCGGAGGGCTGCTATTGTCAGGCAGTCCGAACTCAGGGAAACTGAAGGGATAGAAAACGCCGTGGGGGGCTTTTTTATCATCCTTGAAAATGGGAGCCTCCCGGCGCGGTTGACGGAAACCGCGGGTTCCGAAGCCCCCCGGCACCCGAGAAGCGCCGTGGGCCTTTCCGGTGAAGGGAGGATCCTCTACATCCTGGCAGTGGACGGCAGGCGGCCAGGGAGCGCCGGAGCCACGGAAGCCGAACTGGGCCTGCTTCTTAAAAGGCTCGGCGCTTCGGAAGGGCTCAACCTGGACGGAGGCGGTTCCACAGCCCTGGCCCTGCGCTATCCTGACGGGAAAGTCAGGACCGCGAACACCCCGGTTCACAACCGTATACCCGGCCTGGAACGGGGTGTGGCTAGCTGCCTGGGTCTTAGGGTAAGGTAACAAAACAAAGCGGACCTTTACACCAGGCCCGTTATTCTGATAATTATTAAGAAGGAAGGAACGAAAATATGGCTTCAAAATGCGTACACTGCGGTTCAACAGCCTACGGCGCCGGGTGCTCTAAAAGCCTGAACGGGCTTCATCTGCACAACAACGACGAAAAACGCTGCATCTACTGCGGCACAAGCTCGTACGGTACGGGCTGCCTCCAGACGCCCACACGGGTTCATATCCACGGCCATGGAGCCAACAAATGCGTCTATTGCGGCTCCACTGCCACCGGCATGGGCTGCAAACACAGCCCCACAGGGAGCCACGAAAAAATAGCACAAGCCTCCGGAAGGGCCGGGCGGAACCGTTCAGTCTTTCCAGGGGAAAATAAAGCTCTTCAAACTCCTGGTCCCTGTCCGTTCGCGTTCATCAATCAGAATAGCGTCCCATGGTATTTTCCGGCGATCCGCTTCGGGATTAGCCTCAAGCCAGTCATATTTAAGGAGCCTGAGCCTGAGCCCTTCGTCCAGAAATAGGAGTATTCCCGCAGGGCCCGGAAAAAGGAACGCCAGAAATAGGGATAGGGCCAGCATTACAAGGTTGTGGATAAAGGTAAAGAGGCAAAAACCGGGATTGTCAAAAAAGATAATAAAACATTTCTTGAGTATCTTGGATAACTTGGTATCCAGCCGGGCCCTTACGGCAAAGAAGAATTGCAGCGAAAGCGCCCCGACTACGAGGGTCCAGAAAATAACTGCCGCCAAAAGAAGGCCCACCATGGAATTCATCTGGAGGTAAAACGGTATCACCATGGTAATAAGGAGGTAGCATAAAAACACCAGGACCCCTGCCATGAGCCCCATTGGCCAAACGGTTTTCAGATTGGAAAAGAAATCCCCGAACCCGAAAGCACCGTAATCTGAAAGGGTCTTTACAGAAAGGGCCGCGGCGGCAAGGTAGATGAAACACCAGAGTATGCCTACAAACAACACCGCCATCCCCAGAACCGGCGCCGCTGCCAGCAGTGAGGGAATAAAGACCGGAATAGCCAGGGAAGCGATAAACCCAAGGTTCAGCAGCGCAACCCTGAAAAGATTATCCCAAAGATCGAAAAAATTCTTCTTTATCAAAAATCCAAGCATGGCTTAATAATATGCCATTCATTCAGCCTCGTCCACTATCCCGCGGCGGAACGTGATCCTCATTCCCATTCCGAAACGCCAGCCCTCTGCAGCAGGGAGATTCTCACCTGACCAGATCCGGTAGAGCGGAAACCAGACTCTGAGGTCCAAGCCCAGTTTGATTTTGGAATTCAGATTGAAGTCCGCGCCGGTCCCGAAAAACGGCAGGAACCAGCGGCCTTTCCTCCAGAAATAGTCCTTTACGGCCCTGGTCTCCCGGCGTATCTCATCCATGGGATCAACCCCTTCGTTAAGATCTTCCGCTAGAAGAACAATCCGCAGATCCGCCGCCGGACCTCCGTAGATCCGGACGTCAATACCGGGGCTGATGTTAAAAAGCGCCGTTGCCTGGAGGCCCAGCACCGACCCGATGACAAACGAAGACCGGTTTTCGATAGCAGCGGGAACCGCCCTGTCCAGGGTAAAATTGTAACCGTAATGAGTAAAGTAAAAATCCCCTGTCAGTTCCAGCCACAACGGGCCCTTTACCGGATAAGCCGCCCCAAAGCCCGGACTGGGGAGCACAGGCATAGGATCAGAACGCATACCGTTATCCTCAAACAGAAAAAGAACCGATCCTTTTGCGGACCACGAAAGAG
>JAISZE010000014.1 GCA_031269405.1 Treponema sp.
GGACCCGCGCAGAAATAACATGACGTTTTTGTCATGTTATTTCCTTATTGCGTAAGCAATTAGAATAAAATGTATGGCATTTTATTCGTGCGCGGCTCCTAAACAACTTCCGCTAAAAACATGGGGCCTATTGGGGCGGAGACGATTCTTCGCCCGTATTGGTCCTTTTCGGAAAATTTCCCAAAGAAAAGACAATTTATTTGATGTTGCTCATATAAAGCCCAAAAAGAATGATAGATAGTTTAGAAAGTATTGATGAAAGGCAAAGAGGTATTAGAAGAAAATAAAAGTGGGGTTATTTTTGAAAACGTCTTGTTTGCTTTAAATTAATAAAATTTAAAAATTGCGGCAAGTAGTGTCCGTCCATGTATAGAAAACGATATTTTTTATGTTTGTCTTATGAGGTAACGTATGGTGAGTAAAATTAGCGTCATTCTCCGATCTTTAGTGGCAGCCCTTGTTATTGCTTGTTTTCTTTCCTGTGAGAACCCTTTTAAGTCAGGTTTGGGAAAGAAGGTTGATATTGTTCCGCCCACTCTGTCCGTTACCGCTCCGGATCTTCCGGTGGAATACTATATTCATGGGATCACTGTTTTTAAAGGGCAGGCCGGCGATGACCGGGGGATCTCTTCCGTGCAGGTCAAGGCTGGCGGCGCTCCCTTTGTGGATGTGGATTCATACGATCCCGTTACCAACGAATGGATCTATAAATTCAATACGCTCTACGATACGGCGGGCAGCGGCCAAATCCGCCCCGACGGGGATATGATCCTGATTTTCAGGGCCGTTGATATAGACGGTAAAAACTACGACACCAACGAAATAAAGCACTATATAAAGAACTCTCCTCCAAAACTGGAACTGGAGTATCCCGTCAGGAGATGGCTGTACGATCCTGACCGGTTCAATAAGCCCATATATGAAAATACTTCGAGTTATGAAAACCTGGGCGTTCTGCCCACAGGCGGTGAAATCAGGGGCATTGTGTCCGATAAAGACGGCATTGATCCCTGGTATCCCAAGATTCAGTTTTGGGCGGCGGGCGACACGCCCCCGGACTTTGAAGATGAAAGCCAATGGTACGGCACGGAAATCTCTCCCTCCCAGGTAGGGGAAAAGCTTATTGCCAAGGAATTTCGTTATACCCTGGTTCCCCGCAAGTACCACAAATACGACGCCAATAATAACCACCTGGGTTTTGTGAACCCCGATATTGATCCCGATGCCTTGATTCCCGCCAGCGAACTTGGCGATTATTTGCCTATTAATGTACAGTACAAGTACCGGCTCAAGGTAAAAGACAGTTTTGGGATTGTCCAGTATTATCCCCCCGGCGCCAGTGACGGTTATGAACTTAACTCCGATGAAAGCGACTATGTGTACATCTCCGCGCCTGCCGCCTCTGATGTTATATCTTTAGACTTAAGGGCGGCGGAGGAAAAGCCTGTTGTGGAAATTACCAATCCCCTGCGAACGACCGGTACGAACGGCGTTCCCACCGGAATCCGTCCTTCCGCCGATTATCCCGACAACATATACCACCCCTATGTTACCGCGGGCAATGTCTCGTTTAAGCACGATGATTTTGTTTTCCAGGTTCAGGCAACCCACTCCGAGGGTGTGGTGAAATTTGCGGTCTTGAGCTATGAATACCGTACCTTTAATGATCCCAACTCGCTTAACCCCGTAGCTCAAGGGGTATTGGAATGGGACGCCCCGGACCTTGAGTCAGGCTGGGCGGGCAACACTGTCATAATGGAAGACGGGAATCCTGCAAAGGTGTTCACGTTCAGTACCTCGAAAAATGTATTCGACAAATATCTCGGGGAAAACTGGAGTTCTTATAACTCCAATCCCGGCGCGGACCCGGATCTGGTAGACGCCTTATACGGTAACGCCAAAGGAAGCGGATCTCATCCTCCTGACCTCAAGAGAGGTATTTACAAATTTAAAGTGCGGACCTACAGCGTCTCGTCATCCTGGCGCTTGCGGGAATTTACTATCAATGTGGATAATCAGGAACCCAAGATCGATATAAAGATCATCGAGGGCGCCGATTTTGACGAGAGTACGGATACGTATCTGGTTAACGGTTTTGTCAAAGTGAGGCTCTTGGCCTTTGACGAGCAGACCCGGCTTAGAACCTATCTGCCGGATGAGGCAAATCCTCTGGCTTGGGTTGAGCAGAAATGGGTTCTCAGCAACTCCGGGGATTCTAACCTGGTGAAAAGCCATGTGTTCCCTGTTAACCGCGCCACAGGCGCCGGTACTGCCTACGAAAATACCGTCTTTACGGTGAATACCGCCGCCGATAATCTGCCCGTGGTGATGGTGAATCCCGACACCAGTGTTTTTGCGGGCACAGCTTCCCTTGACGATGGAAACAGCTACTATCTTTACATGGTTGCCCGGGACGCCGCTTATAACGTGGGCATAAGTTCCGTGGAAATTCTTGTAGACCAGGCCTGGGACAAACCCCGCATTGAGTCCCCCGACGCGGATTTCAGGCTGGAAGCCGTGGGTTCATCAACCTGGACAGCGGATCAACTGATGCCCGGCGTTACCGTTGACGGCGTTACCGATCCCTACAAAAGAAACCGTTTGAACGGGACCGACATTATCCCCCTGTTCCTTGCGGATGATGACAGCCTCCACCTTGAAAAGACCAGGGTTTGGATTACCAGGGAAGGCATGGATGACAATGTCGTCCCGGATCCGGCGCAGCCTGAAGCGGTTTATAACGAAAAATGGTGGAAACTCCCCCAGGAGACCATTAAGCTGGTATTTGGGGAAAACCTGGACTATCACAGCGAGACAAACCCCAATAATGTCCGCAAAGAGCGGGACGCCACCCTTACCCTGGCCCACCTGGCCACGGCGTTAAACAAAAACAACGACCGCCTGCCTTACTGGAACAGCCAGAGGCCTTCCGCCGTGCCTGAAGGGAAATACAAGATCAGGATACAGGCCCAGGACTACCTGGACGTAAAGAAGGCCATTTCCACAGTCTCCGAGAATCCTGATGAAAGCGGCGCGGAAGGGCTGGAAGAAGCTTTTAACCATAAAGAATTCTGGATCTCCGTGGATACCCGGGGCCCAAACCTGTACGGCATACTACCCGGACAAAACAGCCAGGCCAAAGGGGAAGTGATCCTTAGAGGCGTAGTCCGGGATGCGGGTGAGGTAGAAACATTCCGCGTATTGCCCCCTTACAAGCCGGGGCCGAACGGGCTTCCGGCCACCGCCGCCGACTGGGTTGATATTATGACCACTCCCGCTGTTCCGGAAGACTGGTCGTGGGAGCCCCGGCCATGGAAAGCCGGGGATCAGTATTATGAATACGACTGGACCTACAAGGGCAACGTGGATCATGGAAACCTTACCACTTCCGATAGCGAGCGGACTTTTTCCATACACGCTGTTGACAAATTCGGAAACGCGGAAAACGCCAGCCGCACCCTGATGATTGACAATGAGCGCCCTGTGGTTTCCATGCTGATAGGCATGCCCACAGTTCCGGACGCCAGTACCGGCCTGAATGTTAACGGAACCGTTAGGTTCACCGTGGGTATAGAGGAAGACTACCCGGCTTTGCCGCCTCTTAAATACTATTTCCGGCCCACGGCCAGTACCGCCATTACCGTTCCGGCTTTGGGGCCTGATTTTGATCCCCAGGTGGAAAATAACTATCCTGTGGCCAACCCGCCTTTAACGGTTTTAGATTTAGATGATGTTAACCTGGCTTCCCAAATAAGCGATAAAATCTGGGAGGACGCTACGGAAATTGTCAAAGACGCGGCCAATACCTATACGGTAACCATAAATACCCGGGACGACGCATTATATACTGATGGACAATGGTACCGTCTGTATGTGATAGGCAAGGATCTTGCGGACAACTATTCTGTTTCAAAAGATCCCGGGAAGCCAACCGAAACAGCCAGGGCCCGTCTTGAACTAATGAACCTCCAGACTGTCAAAATAAACCAGGCCACGGATAAACCGGTTTTCTCCAACGTAAGGCCAAACCGGGACTATGTCGGCCAGGACGCCACCATGTTCGTAAGCGGAACGGTAAAAGATGATGACGGCTTTACCGATCCGGCGGATCCGGACAATGTTCCCCTTAACGCTATAGAGATTAGGTTTCTTGATATCAATCGCAATCCCATAGGCGATTGGCGTAACCTGGGCTATCATGCCGAAAACAGCGTAACCGTAAGGGAGAGCGGCAAGACTCTGGATTTTAGATTTAAAATTCCCAAGCCGGTTCCCGATGTGGAGGGCGAGTATTTCTTTGAACTTAGGGCAAGCGACCACACCAAGAGAAAATATAACGATCCCCCGGTAACCGCTGTAACAGATCCTCCCTATTCCTATAACTACGACATGACGCCGCCCAAGATTGTTTTTGACGACAGTGATTTTAACAAGTCCTTCAGGGCCTATCCTTCCAAATATTTTTACATAGGAATTATTGAGAAGAAACTGAATCCCGTAGCTTCAAGTTCCGGTTCCGTACCGGGTCTCCAGTTTAACTTCGCAAATACGGGCCTTTCGAATTCGGGGCTTTATTATGATTATGATGATGAAGACCCTGGCGAGGATTATATTTCCAAAACCCTGAAACGAGTTTCGCTGGACCCGTCCGATACAGATGCCGATGCCCTTTATGAGGCCGGCGACCGCACGGCGATTATCGAGACGATTGAGGGACAGACAAAAACATACTCCATAGATTCCGCCAGCGCCGATTACAACCCCGATTTAAAGATATTCAAGATACCCAGCAAGAGCCTTGAACAAAAGCGCCGCTGGGACGAGCTTTCAGGTAATACGGCGCCTCTTTTGACAGAAGGAACACATACTATACTGTTCCAGGCGCTGGATCAGGCCGGTCTTAGAAATTCCAGGGACTTCAGTTTTAAGAAAGATATTACCGGGCCGGACATCAGGTTTGAGGGAATACGGAAATCCTTTACAGCAGACGGGGCTTCGGTAGTCAAACATGCGGCCTCCGGCGATCTGGCTGTCAAGGGGCTTTTCAGCGACGCCCAGACGCCTATTTGGATAACAGGCGCGGTAGAGCCTGAATTTACATACAGGCTTTACAATGTTAATCTCTCGGATCTTACGGACGAAAAGGCCCTTACCGCTTTTGACGTACCCCGGCAGTTGGTTTTGAGCGGCCAAACCAACGAATTGACCGCGCCCTGGTCGGTGAGCCTTAAAACCGCAACCCCCATGGCCGGCTACACCGGTGGTTACATCGCAGACGGCCTCCACAAACTGAAGCTGGAAATCAAAGACCGGATAGGCAATGCCGGAAATCTTGTCTCCAGCTCCGGGGATTCCCCGGAAGGCGTCTATTTTTACACTGACAGCAAAAAGCCGGAAACCATAAGTGTCAAAGCGGTGGATCCCTCCGCTCCGGCAACCGAGTACACCAGCAAGGTATTTGCCGCGTCGGGCAGCCCGGTGTTCAGGATCATGGGCTCCAGCGAGGATGCCAACCTGTCCGCCGTTACCATCAGGATAGGAAGCGCCGTCGCCCCGGAAGTGAATATTACTTCCAGCGGCACTTTTGTCGATACCGAATCATCCGGCGTCTTTATGCGTACTCTTGATTGGTCCTATGACGTGCCAAATTTGCCGAACAGCGCCTATGATCTTCTTGCTGATAATCAGGAACATAAAATTTACATCTATGCCAAAGATCTGGCCGGGAACAGCACGGTAACCGAATGGGTCTTCTTTAAGGACTCAAACAGCCCTGTCATTGATTTTACCAGCATGAATGCGGGAACCACCCTGCTTTCGACCTCAAGGCCGGAGATCAAGGGCTCCGCCACAGATGACAACAGGATCAAGGAACTCTCAAGCGTTATCCAAAAGTGGGATTACGCCGCTGCCAATAGCAGCGAGGGAATAGCCTCGGAGCAGCCCGGCGCGTGGAACGGCGAGCTGGAGGGCGCTGCAACGCTTCTGCCTTCGGGTTATCCTGCGGAGGGCAGGGCAAGCCAGAGCTGGAGCAAATCTTTTACCACCCTGGCGAGCGGAGATCCCGGCTACGATGGGGGTATTGACGGCGCCCGGCTTTACATCCCCGATGGTATGTACCGGATCAAGGTAACGGCCAAAGACAATTCGGCAGGCGCCGCCGCCGGTAACCCGGTGGATACGGGCTGGAAGATCTTCTTTGTGGATAAAACCGCCCCGGTCTTTACGTTAAAAGAAAACAACCCCTATATTGGCACCGCCGGAGGGAACATCAAACTGAGCGGCACGGTACAGGATAATAACCGCATACGCCGCGTGCGGATAAAGCTGAACAGCCAGGACTTTGACACCGGAACGGTAACAAGCTGGACGCCGCCAACAGAGACCGACAAAAAGAGTTCCGGCGTGATAAACTGGGAAGTTCCCGCTTTCCCGGTTTCCGGCAGCAGCTTTACTGTTTATCTGGAAGCGGAAGACTGGGCGGGAAACAAGACCGCCCTGCAGCAGGCGTACATCGCGGATAATAATCCGCCAACCTTGAACCCCATATATCCCGCGCCGGTGGAGGGCAATGCCCAACCGGCCAGGCTTAGAGGCCGGGAGTTAATCCAGGGCACAGCCGATGACGACAGGGGCCTGGAGCTGCTGAAAATTGCCGTGGGCAGCGTGGATATAGCCGCCGCGGAGGCGGACTGGAAAAACTGGGATTCGGATTCGGCTAATCCGCACTACGACGGAACCACGGTTCCCATAATCCGGGAAGGTACCAATTACAGTTGGTCCCTAAAAATCGCCAATGTCAATAATCTTGTAACCGGGGCGACTACCGCCGCGGCTAATAACTGGGTAAGCTGGGTTAATCCCGCTTCCACTTCAAGCTATGCACCCCCGCTGACCGGTTCCCTGAGGGACAGCAATATCTGGGCCCTTCCTGTCAAAATCTGGATGAAAGATCTGGCGGGTAATACGGATACCAAGGATTTCACATACTGGATAGACCCCTACGGGGATCTTCCGTCAGTCGAGATAAACAGCCCAAAAAATAACGGCATTGTAGGCGGCGCTGTTACGGTTAACGGCAGCGCCACGGACAACGCCAGGGTAGAGAACGTGGCGTACCGGGTCAGAACCGGTCCGGGTTACGACACTTCCGTGGCTCTGGAAGATTTCGGGGCTGTTCTCCACGCCCCCAGCAACGCGTTGGGCACTGTTACGCCGGATCCCGGGACTTCCTCCCCACCCGCCAACTCCCCGAATAACTGGTACACTGCGGCTATAGCAGGCGGGAACAGGGCGGCCAAGGTACAGTGGAACTTCAAGATCAACACCACCGGGCAGTTCAATCCCGGCGCTGCTTCCACTAACAGGATCTATATTGATGTAATGGGCTGGGACTCTGTGCAGAACGCCTCAGGCGAGTATTTGCCCGCCAATACGGATAAACAGGCCGGCTGGTTCAAGACCATCGAGGTGGATGTTGAAAAAGGCGTGCCCGAATTCCTAAGCTACTTTATCCTCCAGGGGACTTATGCCAGCCACACCGCGGTGGGCGAGAGCAGGCTCCTGGTTGATCCTCTGAACGGAGACTTCTATATAGAAACCGAAGTTACCGACGAAAGCCGCCTGGACAGCATCAGCTATAGAAAGCCCGGCGGAGACATGGAGAATATTCTCAGCGCCGCCAATAAGAGTATTCAATGGGATACAGGCAATACGGCGGCTAACTGGGATAGCTCTTACGCGCATCCCCTGACCATCTCAGGCGGGGCTATCATGCCTGAAACTGATGGTCTCTACCATTATAAGCTCCACATAAAGACGAACCTGGACAGCCTCCAGCCGGCGCCTGACAAGGCCGGTACCTTCCTTCTGGCGATCCACGCCACCGATGAAAGTGAGCCGGCCCACTATACCGGGGAGCTTAACCTTACCGTCCAGGTGGATAATTTCTTCCCGCTTTCTTCTTACACCGGATCATCCTACGTGGTGGGCACGAATTACAGCCTCCAGGGTAAGGCCTGGGATGAAATTTCCGCCGAACCCTTTGGTGTTTCAGTAGGGGACATAAAAAAAGTGGAAGCATGGTTCAAGTCAGGTTCCAACTATTACGACACCTTACATGCCGCCTCGACATCAACGATGCAGTTAAGCGGCATAAAGGCCGGACGCTATGTGAACGGTTCGGTCATTGAAACCCCCGCATCCTACCCCGGCGTCTCAGGCGGAACGGTGAACCGGCCGGTTAATTACCTTACCATCGACCGGAATGAAGTTACCGACGACGACGGCGACGGAATCATTGAAGGCTGGGTGGAAAACGGAGCGGACAAGGAATGGTCCGCCATAATCGACACAAGCGTCCTGCCCGCCGGGCCCATCACCCTTTGCTACCTGGTGTACGATATCGCGGGGAACGCCACCTACTACGAGAACAGCCTTGTCGTGAGAAATGGCGGCCCCTCTATTCTGGGGGTCTCTTTGGGAACAAATCTCTACAAGGACCTTTCCTTCACCACTGGCAGCCTGCAGAACCTTCCCAACCAGGAAAAGGTGGTTACCACCAACTTTAGCGAAATCACCGGCTTTGCGGTGAGGAACCAGGGCCTACATGTAAGGGCCATGGTAAGCAAGAACAC
>JAISZE010000019.1 GCA_031269405.1 Treponema sp.
CTGTTCACCAACGACACGTTTTTTACCGATGACACGGTTTTGACGGCGGCCACCATGCACGCCATTCTGCATCAGATTTCTTATGGCGACGCGTACCGGAGTTTTGGCAGAATATAACCACACCGGGCTTACGGCGGCAGGTTTAAGGCATGGCTTTACGCCGACAAGCCGGAACCCTACAACAGTTGGGGCAACGGTTCGGCCATGCGGGTAAGCCCCATCGGGTGGTACTGTGGCAGCATTGACGCCGTGCTGGCGGAAGCTAAAAAGAGCGCGGAAGTTACCCACAACCACCCCGAAGGCATTAAGGGAGCCCAGGCCGTTGCCGCCGCCGTTTACCTGGCCCGCGCGGGAAAGAGCAAGGCGGAAATCAAGCAATTCATCGTTGATCAATTTGGCTATGATCTTAGCAGGACCATTGATGAAATACGGCCCGTGTATGAATTTAACGAGAGCTGCCAGGGTTCGGTCCCCGAAGCGATTATCGCGTTTCTGGAAAGCGCCGATTTTGAACACGCCGTCAGGCTGGCCGTCTCCATAGGCGGCGACAGCGATACCATAGCGGCTATTGCTGGCGGCATTGCGGAAGCCTTTTACGGGACAATCCCCGAAGACATTACCGACTTTGTTCAGGTTATCCTGGGCCCGGATTTAATGAAAGACGCGGTCATACCGTTTTCGGAGCGGTATAGAAAGTAATGGGCGGGAGATATGAAAGAAACTCCAGGTTCTGGAGGACCTTTACGCTGATAGCCGCCCCCTCTGCGGCTTCTCCTTAGCCTCCCCGCGTAAGCGGTTCTTGCCTGGTTTGGGCTTTGAAGTAAAGCAGGCGCTACTTGGCGTTAAGCCCTTCAACATATTTTTCGTATTGTTTTGAAAATTTTTCTATCTTGAAGGTAACCTTTTGGAGATGCTTCTGCATTTCCTGGATCTGGGCTTCCACGTTTTTCTTGTGCTCCAGGAGCATCTCTACCCGCTGTTTGAGGGTCCGGTCCCCTTTTACGCTGAGTTCCACAAAACTCTTAATCTGCTTGATAGACATCCCGGTATTTTTCAGACAGCAGATAAGGCCTATCCATTCGAGGTCTCCTTCGGAATACCGGCGCACGCCGTTCCTGCTCCGGGAGATGCTGGGGAGAAGGCCCTCGCTTTCATAATACCTGAGCACATGAGGAGGCAGAGCGGTTTTTTCTGAGACCTGTTTAATAGTATAAGAGTCGTTTTTATCAGGCATGCAGGGTAATACTATCACGTTTTCTTTGGCAGGACAACGGGAATATTCCTAAGCTCCGGGACCTCGTCATAAACGGTTAATCAGGTTCGCCTGATAGCCTGCGCCGAAACCGTTATCGATATTCACCACCGAGACGCCGGGAGCGCAGGAAGTGAGCATGCCCAGAAGGGCGGAAAGCCCCCCAAAGGAAGCGCCGTAGCCTACGCTGGTAGGAAGAGCGATTACCGGGACGGACACAAGGCCCGCGATAACCCCCGGCAGGGCCCCTTCCATGCCGGCAACCGCGATGATCACCCGCGCCTCCCTGAGTTCCGGAAGCCTTGAGAAAAGCCGGTGTATCCCTGCTACGCCGACATCGCAGATAAGCTTCACTTTGCTGCCGAAAAATTCCGCAGTACCTGCCGCTTCGGCGGCGGCAGGCAGGTCCGAAGTCCCCGCGGCGGCAACAGCCACAAGCCCTTTCCGGTCTTCCTTTTCAAAAAGGGAACCGACCGTAAGAAGCCGGGCTGTCCTGTCGTAGCCTGCTGCTTCGGGAAAACGGGAACCGATACGGTCCGCCAGTTCCGGGGCGGCCCTGGTTCCTAATACAGGGATCCCTTTTTCCCTCATACGGATAATGATAGCTTCCGACTGTTCAACGGTTTTCCCCTGGCAGTAAACCACCTCGGGGTAGCCTGTCCGTTCCTGCCGCATGGAATCGATAAAAGCGAAGCCCATATCATCAGACGCATCAGGACCGCTCATAGTTCCCTCCCAGAATCAGGCGCTCCGCTTCATCCAGGGAAACGCCCTGTTTCCGGGCCAGGGCAGCACGGTCTTCAAATTCGATTTTGGAACTCCGTTTCTCACTACCCAGGAACACCGTTTTTTCCCGGAGTTCCCCGAAATCCCCGGCAAGGATCCTCTCTTCCCTTTTAAGAGAGAGCCGGTTTACCCTGGTTTCCCTGAAACCTATAGTCGTCGAAAAGCGGAAAAAAAGCTCCCGTAAAGAATCGCTCTTTTCAGGGTTGCACAACACCGACACCACAGTACCGGGACGGGATTTTTTCATCGTACAAGGACTAAGGGTAACATCCAGGGCCCCGGCTTCAAAAAAACGTTCCATAAGGAAACCCAAGGCCTCGCCGGTCATGTCGTCAATGTTGGCTTCTATAATGATGAGCTCTTCCGAAACCCAGGGTTTCTCTCTGGCGTCCGAAAGGCCCATAGCCGCGCTTTCCCTGAAGGAGACCCGAAGTATGTTGGGCTTGTCCAGCTTCCGCGTCCCGATGCCAACCCCGGTTTCACCAACTCTGAAGGAAGCGGCCCCGGTAGTATATTCATCTACAGAAGAAGCGAGTATCGCCGCCCCTGTAGGGGTGGTCATCTCTTTGTCAAAGCCCCCGGTCTTAACAGGAGCGCCTTTGAGCAGAAGCAGAACCGCCGGGGCGGGAACAGGCAGTATCCCGTGGGCGCACTGCACCGTCCCGCCTCCCAGTTCGATTTCGCCGCAGGTAACGCGGCCGGGCTTCAGCAGATCCAGGCAGACAGCTGCGCCTGTAATGTCGATAATCGAATCCACGGCGCCGACTTCATGAAACGCAATGTCCTCGACAGGTACGCCGTGCACCCGGGATTCAGCTTCGGCTATGCGGTGGAATATATCCAGCCCTCGCTTCTTCGCCCCTTCGCGTATCCCGGACTGTTCGATTAAGAGCCGTATGTCCCTCCAGGAATGATGATGATGCTCATGATGCGAATGGTCATGCTGGTGATGCTCATGGCGGTGATGCCCATGGCTGTTTTCAATATCGACATGTGCACGGGTCCCTGTGATGCCGTTCCGTTCTTCCCGGACAAAGTCCAGTTTCCAGCCTTCAAGGCCGAGTTTATCCAGCTCTTTCCGCATATCATCAGGGTCAACTCCCAAATCAACAAAGGCGCCTAAGGCCATATCCCCGGAAATTCCGGCAAAACACTCAAAATGCAGGATCTTCAAGCTGGTCTCCTTGACTAAAGAATAGCCCGGTTCAGGCTGCCCATAGAGTAGCCTTCAAGCTCGAAGGCGATATACAAAAAACCGAAAGACTTTAGGGTCCCGGAAATTTCATCGAGAAGGGCTTCGCTGAAAAATTTGCGCCGCTCATCACGGGCTACTTCGATGCGCGCCAGGTTTTCATGGGACCTGACCCTGAACTGGCGGAACCCCTTCGCCCTGAGGAAGTCCTCGGCCTTTTCCACACGGGAAAGTTTTTCCCTGTCTATGCGCTCCCCATAGGGTATCCTTGAGGCCAGGCAGGCGAAAGCGGGCTTGTCCCAGGTGGGAAGATCAAAACGCCGCGACAGTTCGCGGATGTCGTTTTTCGCAAGCCCCGCTTCCCGGAAAGGGCTTAGCACCCCCAGCTCTTTAAGGGCCTGCAATCCTGGCCGGTAATCCCCCAGGTCATCCATATTGGATCCGTCCAGGACCGCCTTAATACCCCGTTCTCTCGCAGCCTCGATGATATGGCCAAATTCTATTTTCTTGCAGAAGTAGCAGCGCTCTTTGGGATTAGCCGCCACTTCATCATCAATACCGCTTTCTTCGATAAGGACATGTTCTATCCCGACCTGCTTTGCAATACTTGCGGCGCAATCTATCTCGCTTTTCGGAAGCATAGGAGAAACGATGGTAACTGCTATGCTTTTTTTTCCCAATGCAGCGGTTGTGGCGTAACAGAGGAAGGAACTATCCACACCACCCGAAAACGCCACAGCGGCGCTTCCCAAGGATGAAATATAATGCAGCAAGAATTGATATTTGCGATCGAGATCCACATCCAGTCTCCCTACAAAAAAGAAATTTTTAGAGTCTTTATAAAGGCGGTTCCCTTCATGGGAGACGGAAAAACCGCTTCATGCGGTTCAGAACCATGTAAGCATTTTTCCGCCTGAGGGTCAAGACCTCCGGCTTTGGTCAGACAGGAGAGGACTCACGCGCCGCTATGCGTTCTTTCAGGATTTCAACAGCCCGGTCTATCATTCTGGCGAGAGGCAGGGTCTCAAGACCGGCGATATAAAAATGCTCCTGCTGCAAAGGGAGGAGTATACGCTCCCCTGGGGCGGAAAGCACCGCTTCGCTCATGGTCCGGGTAATCTCGCCCATCATGCTGTCGGCGATGACGATGCCGATAGGCCCGAGAATAAAGTCCCCTGATTTTACCGTTACCCGGACGGCGTTTTCCCCTGCGGCGCCGCGTCCGGCCCCCGCTTTGACCATGCGTTCTACAGCCACGGCGTTGGTTCCAAGGGCGATAATCTCCGCGTCATCGCCGGTTATTTCCTTTACTTTCCCTACAAGCTGTACGCCAATCCCGCCGCCCATACCGTCGATGATTATGATAGTAGTTTTCATACCTTTAGTTCCGCCTGACAGGGGGCCCGATAGTAAAATCCACTTCAGTATATGCCAGGAAGTGGTTTTCATCCCCAGGATAATACACAAGCACATAATAGACCCCTTGTTCAATAGGAGCCCGTTCTACCCGCTTGAGCCCTCTGAGGGCAACCGAAATGCCGGACAAAGCGCTTTCATCAGGCTGGGAAAGAGCCTGAACCGCGGCGGCCCGGACTTCGGGAGCAGGATAATAGGAAAACGAAAGAGGGACCTGGGGTTCTGCGGAAGCCTGGACCCGTTTGGGATCCCCGTTGTAAGAGGCTGTTTGAACTTTTTCGGTATTGATGGTTATGGCAGCCTTAGTAATATGATACTCAACCATCAGGTCTTTCCCCTTGGCGTAGCCGTTTCCTGCAGGGCGGCTGATTTTTACATAATAAAGACCGACGTTGACCGGAGCTTCCCGGGTCCCGTCTTCATCGAACCACCAGGCCCCCTGGGACGGGTAATAGGTAACAACCAGGGGAACATCCTGCCCGGCCCGGGCATCTACAGGCTGGGGCCTGCCGTTATAGACAACGCTCTGTTTGAGAGGCGAAACGATCTCAGCCGGAGGCAGCAGTTCAGGCGCCGCGCCGGGATCCTCAGGCGCATTTACACGGGCGGCGCCCGCGGTTTGGCAGGAGACCCCGCAGAGGAACATGAATACAGCGCCGGCCAGGAGAACAGCCGGAACCGCTGCGCCGGATTTCCGGAAAAAACACCCTGTCATTACACCTCATTATACGCTTAAAACAGAACAGGCTGCAACAAACCCAGCGCGGCTCCGGGGTTGTCAAGGGCAAGGTCCGCCTCCCGGCGCAGTTCCGGCCAGTCCGGGGCGCTTTCATCGTAAACCGCAACGAAAGCGCCTATACCCGCGGCGCGGCAGCCTTTGAGAGATTCCCGAAGATCCTCGAAGACAACGCATTTTGACGGTGCAATCCCCAGACGCGAAGCGGCGGCAAGCCATATCTCGGGGAAACCTTTGCCCCGGACCTTGCCGCCTTCCCCTGCCTCTCCCGGCAGCCTGATTTCATCGGTGTATATTATAGAAGAAAAGAACTCCCGTATCCCGTGACGACCCAGGACTGTTTCGCAAGCAACAGGGAAGCTAGAAGTTGCGATACCCAGTCTCATCCCCCTGGCGGCCAGGGCCCGCACCAACTCTTCTGCGCCGCTCTTAAGCGGGACCTTTTCACGGTACTCATCCAGGGCCAGCGATTCCCATTGGGAAATCACCAGTTCAGGCGGAATACCGAGGCCGAAATGGCGCACAACGAATTCCGCCGATTGGGTCAGGGCCATGGTTTTAACCGCCGCTGCGGCTTCCCTGTCAGGGACCCTGTTCAGCGAAATCAGCCAGGCCCGGAACATCCGGTCCCAGAGGCCCATGGAATCTACCAGGGTTCCGTCAAGATCGAATATAGCCGCTTCAAAAGGATCGAAAAATCCCATTTGTTGATATTAACCGGCGCAGCGTTTCAGGGCAAGAGCGGCGGCCCGGATATCAGGCTGTGAAAGAATCGCCGAGATTACCGCGACCCCGGCGGCCCCGGCGGCTGTCACAAAAGCGGCGTTTCCGGGGTTTATGCCGCCTATGCCCACGACAGGGATCTTCACTGCCCCTGCGACTGCCCTGATTCCCTCAATGCCGATAACGGCGCTGACATCGGCCTTGCTGCCTGTAGGGAAAACCGCGCCTGCACCGATATAATCAGCCCCGTCCCTCTGGGCGGCCAGGGCCTCTTCCGGCGTATGGGCGGAAACGCCGATGATAAAATCCTTCCCCGCAAGACGCCGGGCTTCAAGGCAGGGCAGGTCCGACTGCCCAAAATGAACCCCGCAGGCTCCGGCTGCCAGCGCAATGTCCAGGCGGTCGTTGATAATAAGCGGAATCCCTTTGGAGCGGGTCAGGGCCAGGATTTCCCTGGCGATATCGAAAAATTCCCTGCCAGAGGCGTCCTTCTCCCTGAGCTGCACCATAGTAACCCCGCCTTCGATGGCGGCTTCCACCGCTTCAGGCAGGGGCCGTCCAAAAAGAAGCTTCCTGTCGGTACAGAGATAAAGAGAGAGGGAACCGGGGTTAAGCATCTGGCTTCTCCTTCCCAGGGCCCGGATTTAACCGCAGTGAAAAGGGGATATACACAACGCTGACTACAACGATAGCCAGCAAAGTGGGTATCCAGATTTCGTATTGGGTAAAGATCCGGTAGCATATCATGCCGGCAATAACCGCCCCCAGGGCGGGAAGGTTAAGGGCTTTTGCGTACCGCCGGCGTTTAAGAAAGTAATCGATAAAAAGGCTGGTATAAAGAGGCACAAAAACCATGCCTATAGCTACCAGAAAATTCTCAAGGAAAGCGCCGTATTTTTCCGAAGGGAAGAACACCGAAGCCAGCACGGTAAAAAGCCCGATAACCAGAATCGGGATGCGTTCGTTCCTGGGTTTGAAGATCTGGCGTGAAGAAACCGCAGCGGAGTAGAGATCCAAAAAGGCGGTAGTCAGGGTAGAGAGGACTACCACGGCGCAGGCGGCAAAGCGGAGGGAACTTCCGGCGATAAAGGCAAAGATATCCCTTCCTGTGGAAACGCCGATGAAAAGGCCGAAGCCGTACATGAGCACGCTGCCTATGAAATACCCTGCAAAGGGCATGATCCCCGCAGCGCCTCTGGAGGAGGCTTTTCCACCGTAATCCCCTGCAAGTGGCAGCCAGGAAACCGGCATGGCGATGG
>JAISZE010000021.1 GCA_031269405.1 Treponema sp.
TGTGCTGAAAAGGGTGGAAGGGGACTATGTCATGGATAAACCCCCGGCTATGGAAGGCCGGTCTATGTCCATGGTGCTGGGCCCTAAATCCAAAAAGTAGGATCCGGCATTGGCCGAATCCGGAGTGTTAACTCCGTACCAGAATCTATCAGAGGGTGGCAATATGCCTAAGATGAAAACAAAGAAAAGCGCCGCAAAACGCTATTCCTTTACGGGAACTGGCAAGGTGAAGTACAAGAAACAAAACCTTCGTCATATTCTTACCAAAAAATCGGCCAAACGGAAGCGGAATCTCCGCCATGCGGGTATCCTGTCAAGCGACAATGTGCCGGTTATTAGAAAACAGCTCCTGCCTTACGGCTGAGAGCGCCTAAGTCTTATAGAGAGGTAAATCACTATGGCAAGAGCAGTAGACGGTTCCAAACGCAAGAACCATCGCAAAAAGATACTCAAACTGGCTAAAGGCTATTGGGGCCGCAGGCACTCAAATTACAAGGTCGCAAAAGACGCGGTTACCAAGGGGCTTTTCTATGCCTACCGGGACCGCCGGGACAGGAAAGGCGATTTCCGGCGGATCTGGATTATCAGGATCAACGCCGCCTGCAAGGAAGAAGGGCTCTCGTACTCCAGGTTCGTAAACGGCCTCACCAAGGCGGGAATTACCATAAACCGGAAGGCTTTGGCGAATATGGCTATTGAAGACGCCGCAGCTTTCAGGGCTGTAGTCGCGCAGGCAAAAGCGGCTTTAGGAGCCTGAGATGGTAACCCTCGAGCAGGTCAAACTACTGGAAACCAAAATCTCCAAAACCATTGATTATGTCAAAAAGGTGACCCAGGAGAATTCCCTTCTTAAAGGAAAGTTGGATTCCTACCAGAAACGGATTGATGAGCTGGAGGTTCTTGTTCAGCGTTTTAAAGAGGAACAAAGCCGTATCGAGGACGGGATCCTTTCCGCCCTTGACAGGCTTAACCAGTTTGAAGACGCTGTGGAAAACGCCCTTTCGGAACAGGGTGTATCGGGGAAAAAAGCCGCTAAAGGGGCGAAAAGCCCCGACTCCGGGGCGGAACCGGCCAAAAGCGAAGCGCCAAAACAGGAACCTTCCGGCTCTGTGGGGGAAGATGTCGAAGAAAAGGATCCGCAAAGCGCCCCAGAGGAGCCGGAGCCCGCCGGGTGGGATTCCCTGGTAGAAAGCGGGGAGTTGGATATTTTCTAGCCTTTTATGCCGAAAAATGAACTAGATATTGAAGTTCTGGGAACCTCTATTTCCATATCCGCTGATGAGGAAGAAGAGTACTTAAACCGGCTCCTTGAAATTTACAAGAAAGCGGTAGAAAACACCCGGTTATCCACAGGAATAACGGATCCCTTAAAAACCGCTGTTCTTACAGGTTTTCTCCTCTGCGATGAGGTCCAAAAAGCCCGGCAGGAAATGCCGGGGAAAAAAGGCTCTGAAGAACAGGAAGCTGAAGCCCTAGCGCTGGATCTCATTTCCAGACTTGAAGGCGTTCTTGATGATAAAGCGCCGTACCCTGAAGGAACAGCGAAAGGAACGGACCGGGGCTCTTCCGGGGGCCCTATGATCCTGAAGCTAAAAAACCCTGTAAAGAATTACAACTGGGGGGATCCCCAGTGGATACCCGAATTATTGGGCCGGCGGAACATATCCCGGGTTCCCTGGGCCGAGCTCTGGATGGGCGTTCATCCCGGAGGGCCTTCCTGCGTTCCCGAAGCGGGTATCGAAAACACCCCGGACAGAGAACCTCTCCTTTCCCGGTTGATTGCAGAAGATCCGGGTTACTATCTTGGGGAAGGGACGGAAAAAACATTCGGCGCCCTGCCGTTCCTTTTTAAGGTGCTGGCCGCAGGAAGGCCCCTGTCCATCCAGGCCCATCCGAATCTGGAACAGGCCCGTGAAGGCTGGGAACGGGAAAACCAGGAAGAGATCAGCCTTGACGCGCCGAACCGGAATTACAAAGACCCCAATCATAAGCCTGAAATCCTCTGCGCCTTGAGCCCTTTTACTGCTATGTGCGGATTCCGGGAAGAAAAGGAGATCAGGACCCTAATCGATGCATTTTCCCGCAAGGCCCCTCATCCCCTCAGGTTCGGCCTTGAGCCCCTGCACACCGCTCTGGCGGGACCGGATCCTTTACGGATGTTTCTTACCGCTCTTTTCAACCTGGACCCCGAAACCCGAAAAGCGCTAAGCGCCTACGGAAGGGAACAGAAATTGGAAAAGGATTACCCTGAACACCGGGACGAATGGAAGCTCGTCTCGTGGTTCGCCGAACTCTACCCAGAGGATCCCGGTATCATCGCCCCTCTTTACCTTAATCTTCTGGACCTTGAGCCTGGGGAGGGGGTTTTTCTTCCAGCAGGGGTTCTCCATGCATACATCTACGGTCTTGGGGTGGAGCTTATGGCCAATTCCGACAATGTGCTCCGAGGGGGGCTTACCTCCAAACACATCGATAGGGACGAACTTTTCAGGGTGCTGCAATTCTCCCCTTTTATGCCCCGTATCCTCAAGCCTGACGGGACAGGGGATCAAGTTTATAAATACCCCGCTCCGTGCAGGGAATTTTCCCTATCGGTCGTTAAAGGCGGCAAAAACAGGTACGACGAATCAGGCCCTTCTATCGTGATTGTTACCGAAGGGGAAGTCCGCATTTCAGGCGCCAGGGAAGAAAAATGCCTCAAAAAAGGTGAATCCGCTTTCATTCCCGCAGGCGCCGCCTCCGGGGGCCTGTACTTTTCGGGTAATTACACCCTCTACGCCGCTGGAACCGGCAGCGCCGAAGAGTCCTGGTGAAAATTCTGGTAGACGCCGATTCCTGTCCCAGGCAGGCGCGGGAACTGATCCTCCGTTTTTCAACACGAACCGGCGTTCCGGTCATCTTCGTCGCTAACCGTCCCATTCCGGGCATAACCAGCGAGGGAAGCATGGAAATCTGCCCGGCCGGCGAGGGTTCCGCGGATAACCGCATCATGGAACTGGCCTGTCCCGGGGATATGGCGGTCACCAGGGACATACCTCTGGCAGAGCGTCTGGTCGACGCAGGCATCCTTGTCCTTGACGACAGAGGCGGGATTTATACTGCTGAAAATATCCGGGAACGCCGTTCACTGAGAGATTTTATGGTAAGCCTCGCGGAAAACGGTCTGGGCGCCGAACGGGCCCCTTCGTATGGCAAAAAAGAACTCAAGTCCTTTGCCGGCAGCTTCGACAGGGAGCTTTCGCGGCTTTTACGGAAAGAAAACCTTGCGCAGGGGAAAAAATGAATCAGTTTTCCACGGCTTCAGGGTAAAGGTTCTGGATCTGCTTGATACTGGGAAGGATCTCGAAGAAGATATCCGTCAGTTCAGGATCGAATTTAATCCCCCCTAAGGTGCGGATCTCTGTCAGAACCTGTTCCTCAGTCCAGGGCTCCTTATAAACCCGTTTGGAACAGAGGGCGTCAAAAACATCGGCAATAGAGACGATACGGCCTGTAAGGGGAATTTCCTCCCCTTTTTTGCCCAGAGGCTTGCCGCCGGTCCCGGTTTTCAAAGCCTTTCCGGTAACCGGATCCACCCAGCCAGGATAGCCTGTACCGTCCCAGTTTTCATGGTGGCAAAAGGCGATGTCCCTGGCGATGTTATCCATCACCGACAGGGGATCGTCAAAAAGGCCCGCGCCGTAAAGGGTATGGTGCTGCATGATAAGGTACTCTTCAGGGGTAAAACGTCCGGGTTTTTTCAGGATAGTATCGGATATAGCTACTTTTCCCACATCATGGAGCATAGCGGCGATTTTAAGGATATCCCGGAATTTTTCCCGTTCCACTACGCTGACTTTATGATGATAAGCATAACGATCGTATATTTCCACCGCGTAACCCGCAACCCGGTTGACATGTGTGCCTGTTTCCTTGGGGTCCCTGAGCTCGGCCATACGGATCATCCTGAGGATCATAGCCCTGGTCATACGCGCCCGCTCCAGGGCGGCAGTGGCGTTGGCGGCGAAATGGGTAATCAGGAACTCGTCGTCCGGGGAAAAAGGGATGACACTGCCGTCCCTGTCCTTGGCGTTGATAACCTGGATGACGCCCAAAAGCCTGCCTTCTGCGGCAACCAGGGGGATGGCAAGTATGGACGTGGTCTTGTAACCCGAGATTTTGTCATAACTGAGGCCGAAGGTATAAGGCACCCCTTCGGGCAGGTTATAGGCGTCAATGACATTCACCAGCTTCCTGGTATAGGCGCAGTAGCCGGATATGGTTTTGTCGTCTATGGGTATCTTAAAAACAGAATACACGGATTTTTGTCCCGGAGGCAGATCTTTCTGCAATGTGTCGTTCTGGGCGTACTTTATTGCCAGTTTTTCAACTTTTGTTCCATCTTCATCCATCATTTCCCGGACATAGATGGACCCCGCATCGGCGTGAACCACCTTCCGCGCTTCCAGGAGTATCCGTTCCAGCAGGAGATCAAAATCCTGAATTCGGTTCAATTCTGAATCAAGCTCGATTATCGACTTAAAATCCGTATCATTAGCTGCCATAAATCTATTACACCCTGAACAGTAAAAATTTTCAAGATAACAACGGGTAAAATCAGTCTTTCCTGCCGGTGCACTTAATGATATGGTAACCGAACTGGGTCTGTACCACGTCTCCCACGGAACCCGGGGAAAGGCGTTTCACGGCGGATTCAAAAGAGGCGACCATTTTGCCCGGCCCGAACCAGCCCAGATCCCCGCCTGACGACTTTGAGGGACACGTCGAATATTCACGGGCTAAAGACTCAAACGAGGCGCCCTGTTTGACCTTCTTTAACAGGTCCCCGGCCAGTGAACGATCCTTTACCAAAATGTGACTCGCACGCCATTCCATATACTGCTCCTCTCAATGATATAACCAGCTACACCTTTATACTGCAGCCTTCGCCGGACGCCCATTGGGCGATAAATTGCTCGTAAGCGGCGATAGTCGCCGCCACCGCCACATCCTGGACACAGCCCCTGCCGGCCCAGTCGGCTCCATCCATAATATAAAGGTTCTGCAGTATTCCCTCAAGATCCCCGATAGTGCAGAGGGGATCCGAATCCCAGCGGCGCTTAAGGCCCCGCAGTTCCTGTTCAAAGACCTCGATATACTTGAGGTCCCGCCAATCATCGGATTCACTCATTCCCTGTCCTTGTATTCGAGAACCCTGGTTACTGTTGCCCCCCCGGAAGCCGCAAGGAGGCCGAAGCTGCGTTCCATCCGGTATTCCCGCCTCTCGATCCAGTTCCCCTTTTCATCCAGGGTGTACTCATAACGGGAATCCATAAATTCACCGCTGTCTCCGGTAGTCCCGGAAATACGGACCAGAAACCCCGCCTCGTCCCACTGGAGAGAATAATGAAAGGGCTTTTCCGGTTCCGACCGCCCGGTTTCAGCCGCCGGTTTCCGTTCCCAGTAGCGGGGCAAATCCTGACGGTAGTACTGGACCGAAAAATCCCCTTCCGGCCCGTTAATCCCGGTAACAAGATAACGGCTGTCGTAGTGGCGCAGGGTAAAAACATCCCCTTCTTCGGAACGGCGCCTCGTGCTCGTAATCAGCGCCCCGGGTCCGGCGGAAAGGCGGTACTCGTAAAAACACAGGGCCCTGCCCGCTTCGTTATACCAGGATTCTGATACAAAAGCTCCCCTGCGCCGCAGGAGGACAAAGGAATATACCTCTTCCCGGAGCACCCGGACAAGCGAAGGTTCGCCGTCTTCGTATTCCAAAATGTCGAGTTTTACACTTTCAAACGCCGCCCCGCTGATCCCCAAGGCGCCGCTGTAAACCGTACGGACCTGAACCAGTTTGCCGTCCAAAAGAAAAGGAAACTGGGCGGCAGCGGCGTTCCGGCCCATGCAGTACTGTTCTTCACCTATAGTAACCGTAATGGACGCCCTTTGCCCGTCCGGCAGCTTAAAGGCGTCAGGAGGGAATTCCGGCGGCCAGTCAGGCTGCCATGTTCCGCTTCCGCCGGAATCCGCCGCTTCCAGGAGGGCAAAGAGGGGAAAATCTCCGGCAGCGCCTGTACCGCGAGGCTCCTCCTGGGCAGGAAGAAGAAAAAGAGGGAACACAAAAACCAGCAAAAACAAACGCCGCCGGAGCATGATATAAGTATAATCACCAGGAAAAACCAGGGCAAGCGGGGTTTACCTCCTTTGCAGCCATTCCCGGGACCCGAATTTATCACGGCCCAGGGCCAGGGCCCTTTCTTCTTCCCCGTAAGAAGGGGCGGTTTCGAGGGATACAAAATCCAGATGCAGTTGTTCCTTAAAACCTTCAGCCAGGACGTTTATCCCTTCGTCAAACGAAACACTCCGGCCCAGAAGGGGGGGGAGGGGGGATACCCTCGCCCTAACATCCTTGATAAGCTTTCCCTTCATTTTTTCCTCAGGAACCCTGAGGAGTTCAAACATGAGTTCCGGGTTCAGATCCAAAAGGACCGTGCCGTGCTGGAGGACGCAACCCTGCCGCCTGGTCTGGGCGTTGCCCGAAACTTTCCTGCCCCTGGCGAGAATATCGTTAATAGGAACAAATTCCGCCGCGAGCCCCAGGCGGGACAAGGCGGAAACAATGCCTGAACACAAGGTCCTGTAGGATTCGAGGATGCTGTTTCCTGCCAGGGCATGGCTTACAGGCATGATAAGGCTGTAGGTGATCTCCTGATCGTGAAACACCGCTCCGCCGCCTGAGATGCGTCTTACCACATCCACGCCGTAACGGGCGCAGGCTTCCAGGTCCACTTCTTCTTCAAGACCCTGGAAATAGCCAATCGAAACCGCCGGGGGTTTCCA
>JAISZE010000127.1 GCA_031269405.1 Treponema sp.
GGGGGATCGACACCTTTCACCAGCTCAACAACTACCTGACCCTGGGCCGGGCGGTCATCGTCCCCACGGTGTACTGGTCGGTGATCCACGGCAACAGCGCGGAGGAACTGGGCCAGGACCTGGAGGGCCTTCAGATAATGGAACTGGAGGGGCGGAACATGGCCTGGCTCATCAAGGCCCTTGCCCTGGGAAAGAAGGAACTGCCCCTGCCCCCGGAACCAAAGCGGGTGGCTACCAACTTTATCCGGTAAAGGGGCGACACGGTTTTTCCCAAAAAAAGGCTTGACCTTTGCCGGGAGCGGGGCGGGAAAACGCTTGAATCGGAAACAAAGAAGCACATACAGGCGGTCCGGAGCAGGCCGTACCGCTTATCCTAAAGATCTTCGATCCTAGTATTGCTTGCAGCGAGTTTTTTCAGGTAGAAATCCAGAGCCGTAAGCCGGACCATGCCGCTACCGGCCTGGGATTTGCCGTCTTTTATGGCTTTCATGGCACCGGAAAGGTTTTCAATAAGGTGCCGGCCTTCTTTCATACCCAGTTCCCCGGCGCCAACGGAGAGTTTATCCAGTTTTTCTATAGTTTCCGCATCAACAACGTCAAAACCTGATGAGTTGAGATTTGAGACAATACCTTCCACTTCAACCCGTAGCTCATCTACCGTCATGAATAACTCCTGAATTTATAGTTTATATGATTTTTATCATAAAATGAAGAGGGTTTGAAAGAATTTTCGAAGTTTTTTGCTTTATTCGTAAGTAAGGGGTCTGATACCTTCTGTACGCTTTCGCGTGCGAGCTGTTGATTGGCAGGGTTAGGGGTATACCTCCACTGCCACGGTAAGCCCTGCTGTTTTCAGCGCCTCTCGCAAAACCGCCGCCCGTTCCTCAAGAAACGCTACGGGCAATGCCGAAGCAAGGGGGTCGAGAGGGGCAGACCGCGCCTTGCCGTAGATCTGGAATTTCCTGATATTCCTGGTTCCTGCCAGTTCAAGGGCAAGGCTTAACCATGCGGCGGCTTCTTCCTCTGGAGGCGGGCTCTGGTTTACCGCGCAGAGCATGGTCTGGATAGTGGCCGGTGCAGCCCGGGCAAAGTCTCTGATTTTTCCGGTAAGGCGTTCAAAAGGGACTGCGGATCTGTCTATAGCCTTGTACCAGGACCCGGTCCCGGCGTCCAGCTTGAGCCAGATGTCCAGGGCCGTGGGTCCCAAGGCCGCTTCCCGGAGCAGATCAAACGTTTCGCCGCATAAAAGGCCTGTACCGTTGGTAATAACCACGAGTTTCGCCTGCGGGACCCGGGCTTGCCGTATCAGCGCCGCAGCCTCAAGGGCCGCCGGGAAGCAAGGCGACAGGGTGGGCTCCCCATTGCCGGAAAAGCAGATATCCTTCACAGCAGTGTTTGGGGCCCCAACCCCGGTAAGGGCCCTTTCGAGGCCGGATTTCATTATTTCAATAGCAAAAGAAACATCCTGTTCAAAAGGGAAGACTTCGCAGTAAGGGCAGTCAAAATTACAGCGCTTTTTGTCAGGGAAGAGATTGACCCCTACCGAGAGACCTCCTGAACGGCGGGAGTAGACGGGATAGATGACAGCGCCTTCTTCCCGCTGGCGGTGATTTTCCACAGGGGTGATGATCATGCCTTACCCGCAGCCCCGGAAGCTGTCCAGCCTTCCAGTTCCAAAAGAGCCCGCTTTTTCTCAATGCCCCCTGCGTATCCGGTAAGGCTGCCATCTGCGCCCAGGACCCGGTGGCAGGGGATGATGACCGATATGGGGTTATGGCCTACAGCGCCGCCTATAGCCTGGGGGGACATCCGGGAACCGCCTGAGATCCTGGTCCCCAGGACGCCGTAGGTTGTAGTCCTGCCGGAAGGTATTTCCAGGAGAAGCTTCCACACCGATTGCCTGAACCCACTGCCCCCGGGCGCCAGGGGAATTTCGACAGCCGGTTTTTGACACGCAAAATAGTCTCCCAGCCAAGCCCGGAGGGCGGCGAACAGCGGATACTCCGGCGCTTCAACCCAGGTTTCCGTTTGCGCCGGGAAATACTTTTGCCCCATAAACCAGAGCCCCCGCAGAGCACCTTCTTCAGCGGCAGCCCGCATAGCCCCCAGAGGGGTTTCCACGATACAAGTATACATCACGTTATTATGCCTCCTTGTACCACAGTTTACCTAAAACACCGGACTTGTTCGAGAACCCGCCGGGTTCTCAAAGGTCTGTATCCAGGATTGTCCGACGTGATGCTTAAAAACTAAAAATCCAGTCCAAACTATGATAGTTTCATCAGGTGGTGAAACAAATGAGGCTGGATATGCATAGCAGACGGGAAATCGTAAAGGCCAATTACCAGGCCTACGAGCGGGCGGCCAAGAAAGGGCTCAAGGAGATTTTGGACAGCCTGGAACCGATAACGGGAATGAACCGGAACTGCCTGGCAACGCTTCTGGGGAACTACGGGAGGAAAGCGGCCGGAGCGGGAACAGAGCGGAAGGACAGGAGGAAGGAACGTCCGGAAGGGAAGCGGGGAGGACGGCCGAGGGAATACCGGGAGGAGTTTACGGCGGTACTGGGGGCCATCTGGGCGGATTACGGGCATCCGTGCGGGAAGCTGCTGGTTCCGCTGATGCGCAGTGAGACATTGAAAAAGTAACCGAAAAGAAGAGTTTGAGACATTATGAAAATGTAACCCAAATCGACATGCTTCCGGTAGAAACCGGAGGTCAACATGGGGTTACACATGAACGAACGAAAAG
>JAISZE010000024.1 GCA_031269405.1 Treponema sp.
TTTGTTGGATTCTTTTTTGCAGGAAATGAAAGCTCCCGCTACAGCCAGTATACCACAAATAACCACGATACTCCGTTTCATAATTTATCTCCTGTTGTTCATTTTACTATAATATATCATAATAAATGAACAATGTCAAGGATACGTCTTTGAAGGATAGAAAAGGCGGGAGAAACCTGATTAGCCGGGTTTTTGGCCCTAACGTTCCGGCTGTATATGACTTTTTTTTTGCGCCCGATAAGGAAAAATGTGCCGGAATGAGGCGTGGGAATCGAAACTCATCCGCATCCTATCGTTGTCTTGATTGGTTGCGGCCTGGATGCCCGTGTACAACGGTTGGGAAATGTAGCAAAAAAAGCCGTTTTTTACGAATTAGATATAGAGGAAGTAATAAACTTTCGCAAGCAGTTGCTGCCGCCTGTCGAAAATGAATATTATAGCTGAATTTGCCAGAACTTCCGGAAAATATGCCCTACGCCAAGATAACCACGGACGGATACGGGCAAAAGATCTGAATTTCAAACCAAAAGTCCATAAAGGTCCGTCCGGTCCGTGGTTAAAAATTCCTATGTGCTTGTCCTTATTTCAGAATAGCGCTACAGTAGTACTATGCTGGAAAAGTTTGTCAAAGCCCTTTTCGGTTCCCAGCACGAACGGGACCTAAAGGCGCTTCAGCCTATATTGCACGCAGTAAACGAAAAAGAGCCCTGGGCCGCGGCGCTTCAGGCTGAGGAATTCCCCAAAACGACCGCCTTGTTCAGGGAACGGTACAACCAGGGGGAAACGCTTGATTCCCTGCTGCCCGAAGCTTTTGCCCTTGCCCGGGAAGCGGCCAGGCGGAACCTTGGGGAGCGGCCCTATGACGTGCAAGTCCTGGGCTCCGTCGTGCTCCACCAGGGGAAAATCGCGGAGTTGAAAACCGGGGAGGGCAAGACCCTTATGGTGGTGGCTGCGGCCTATCTTAACGCCGTTCCCGGCAAGGGCGTCCATGTGGTTACTGTGAACGATTACCTGGCAGGCAGGGACGCCGAATGGATGCGCCCGGTTTTTACCTATATGGGCGTAACCGTAGGGACTATCCTTTCGGATATGGATAATAACCGGCGCAAGGAAAACTACGCCTGCGACATCACCTATGGCACCAACAACGAATTCGGCTTTGATTACCTCAGGGACAATATGTGCCGGGACCTCCAAAGCCGGGTCCAGCGGGGGCATAACTACTGCATCGTGGACGAAATTGACTCTATCCTCATTGACGAAGCCCGGACGCCTCTTATCATCTCAGGGGCCGCTGAGGACGATACCTTCAAGTTTGCCGAAGCGGACCGGCTTCTGGGCTCCCTGGAGGAAGTGAAAAAAAAGGAAAACGGCGAATACCCCGACGAAACTCAGGGCGAAGAAGTAACAGGGGATTACAAGCTAAACGAAAAAAACAAGGGTGTTTCCTTTACCAACGCGGGTCTTGCAAAAATCGAGGAACTCCTGAAAAAACGGGGCCTCATCAAGGGCGCCATTGTGGACGAGGAAAACTTTGAATACATCCACTATTTTACCCAGGCCCTGAGGGCCCATAAGCTGTTCCACCTGGATGTGGATTATGTGGTTCAGGACGGCCAGGTGCAGATAGTCGATGAATTTACCGGGCGCATACTCCACGGCCGCCGCTACTCGGACGGGCTCCACCAGGCAATCGAGGCTAAGGAACGGATCAAAATCGCCCAGCGGAACCGCACCCTGGCGACTATCACGTTCCAGAACTATTTCAGGCTGTACAAGAAAATTTCAGGCGGTACAGGGACCGCAGACACCGAGGCTGTGGAATTCGCGAAAATCTACAATCTTGATGTAGTGGTGATCCCCACGAACCTTCCTGTAGCCCGTATCGACGAGGATGATGTGGTGTACCTGAACGAAAAGGACAAGTACAGCGCTTTGTGCGACGAAATCGCCGGGGCACACAACAAAGGCCAGCCCTTACTGGTAGGGACCGTTTCAATCGAAAAATCCGAAAAGATATCTTCCTTTCTCACCCGCAGGGGGGTGCGCCACGAAGTGCTCAACGCCAAAAACCACGCCAGGGAGGCGGCGATCATCGCCGAAGCGGGGGCCAGAGGCTCGGTAACTATAGCCACCAACATGGCCGGGCGCGGCACGGACATCAAGCTTGGGGGCAATCCCGAACACCGGGCGCATAAACGCGCCGGGACCGGGGCGCAGCCGGATAAATACGCCGAAATTTATAAAGAAGAATACGAAAAGTGGAAAAAAGACTATGAGGAAGTCAAATCCCTCGGGGGCCTCTACGTTATCGGCACAGAACGCCACGAAAGCCGCCGTATCGACAACCAGCTCCGGGGGCGTTCGGGGCGGCAGGGCGACCCGGGGCGTTCCAAGTTCTTCATTTCTATGGATGACGACCTTATGCGCATCTTCGGGGGCGAGAATATCAAGGGCCTCATGGCCAGGATGGGCATGGAAGAAGGCGAACCTATCTACCATCCCTGGCTCAACAGAAGCATAGAAAAGGCCCAAAAGAAAGTTGAGGAACGGAACTTTGAAATCCGCAAACATCTTCTGGAATACGACGACGTCCTTAACCAGCAGCGGAAGTTCATCTATGAACAGCGGGACGCTATCCTGGAAGATACGAACCTCAAGGCAAGGGTGAACGGCGCCACTGAGGACATGCTTGCCGCGTTTATGGACGAATTCAAGGATACCCAGCGCCGGGATAACGCCGCTTCGGTAAAGGGGCTGGTGGAAAACCTCAAAACCAAATTCGGCTATGCCCTTGCGGTTCAGGAAGAGGACGCCAAAAATCCCGAAACCCTTGAAAAGCGTATTCTTGAGGATCTGAACCGGGACATTGATGAAAAAGAACGCATTATCGGTTCAGACTATCTTAACTATATTATCAGGGAACAGTACCTGATGATGGTGGACCGCAAATGGCTGGATCACTTGGAAAACATGGAAGCCCTGCGGGAAGCCGTGTACCTGCGCAGTTACGCCCAAAAGAACCCTCTTACGGAATACAAAGTCGAAGGCTTCCAGATTTTTGAAACCATGATCGACGACATACGGCAGGCTATCGCGTCCAGGCTCCACTTAATCCGCATACAAACCGCCGAAAACCGGGACCAGAACCGCCCGACGGCCCGTACAGGCGTAACCGCCCAGTCCGCTAGCCACGGCAGCGTAAACGCCTTCGCTTCATCAGGCACTCCTGCGGGAACCGCTTCATCCGGCCGTATGCAGAGCGAAAACGCCACCATAATCAGGACGCACCCCAAAGTAGGCCGGAACGATCCCTGCCCCTGCGGTTCAGGAAAAAAGTACAAACACTGCCACGGGAGATAGAGCGTCATAGCTATTCCTCATTCCTGAACCCTTGTCCGCCTGAACCCGTGATTGTATAATTCAAGATATGGCAAACGCATATCAGGAAGAAGACTTTTATACCTACGCGGATATTCTTGAAATGGATGAAAAAACGAGGGCGGAAATTATCGACGGCGAGATTTTTATGATGGCCCCGCCGACATCGTATCATCAGGCCATAAGCGGTGAATTTTTCGCGCAGCTACACCAGTTCTTAAAGGGAAAATCTTGCAAGGTATATGCCGCGCCCTTTGGGGTCAGGCTCTTCCCCCGGACGGATCTCGGGGACGATACCTTTTTGGAACCTGATATTGTGGTTATCTGCGACCCTTCAAAAATAAAAAAAGCCGGCTGCGAGGGCGCGCCGGATATGGTCATTGAAATACTTTCCCCTTCCAATACCCGGCACGAGATGCTTTTGAAATTCAGGAAATTCCTTGCCGCTGGGGTAAAGGAATACTGGATAGTAGACGGCGATGAGAAATCGGTGGAAATCCACATCCTTGAACACGGCCGGTACGCAACCAGCATTGCGGGCGAAGAGGAGGAAGTCCCGGTCTCGGTGCTGCCGGGCTGCACGATTAAGCTGGGGGAACTGTGGCCGGTTACCGGACAAAGTGAATAAGCGTCAAAGCTTTCTGATAGTCTCTTCGTCTAAACCAGTGATTTTACGAACAAAATCCACCGTAGCCCCTTCGGCCAGGGCTTTCTTAGCGATTTCCTTTTGCTCTTCCTCCCGGCCTTCCTTCCTGCCTTCCCGCCTGGCCCCGTTTATCCCGCTGGTCCAGTCGGACGCCGCCTTCTCGTACTGTTCATACGCCCGTAACATCTCAGGATCCCGCGTTATCATCTCCAGCTTCTCCTCTGCCATCCG
>JAISZE010000082.1 GCA_031269405.1 Treponema sp.
AGGTATTCCTATGGTTGATATTTGGCGCGAAACATTTCCGGTCCGCTTTGGCAGCGTGGACCGGTCCGACAGGCTTACTCTTGGAGCGGTATTCAGCATCTTTCAGGAAGCGGCTATCAGCCACGCTGAGGATCTGGGTGTTGGGCGCGATAATTTAATGAAATCAGGCCAGGGCTGGATACTCTCGCGGATTTCGGTTTTTGTGGAACGCCGTCCCCGTTACGGCGATACGGTTACCGCTGAAAGCTGGCCCAGGGGTTCGGAAAAACTCTTTGCCTTAAGGGATTATTGCATAAGGGACGAAAGGGGCGCGGTCATGGTCCGGGGCAGGGGCTGCTGGCTGATTGTTGACATTGAAAAACGCAGGCCTTTGCGGCCCCAGCAGTACATCGAAAAGCTCCCTCTGAACGAAGGCTTAAACGCCCTGCAATCCGGCGGGGCAACCCTGAATTCGAGGAACAATCTGTCCAGGTTCTCTGAGCGCCAGGCGGGATATTCGGACATCGACTATTACGGGCATGTAAATAACGCCCGGTATATCCAGTGGATCCAAGATATGTGCGATCCTGAACTTCTGGATAAGGCGGAAAAGTTCAGGCTGGACATCAATTATCTGAGCGAGATCCTGCCCGGGGAGAGGGTAGAACTCTTGTCGGCCCCGATAGACGGGAATCCGCCTGAAGGCGCTGACACAGCCGGTTACCCCGCTTCAGGCCGGGGTTTCGCTTACGAAGGAAGGGGCTTGTTTGAAGGCGGCGCTTCCGCTTCAGGCCGGATTGTTTTCCGGGCGGAACTGAGAACCGGCTGACGCGGAACAAGCGTTTTTGAGCTATACATCCTGCCTTACTTTCATATCAGGCTTGTTTCATAGTATGATTATGCAGGACGCTAAGGTGAAATTTACCGTAATGATTCCTTTGCTGCTGATTGCGGCGCTGGTTTCTGCCTGCCGGGGTAGTTCGGTCAAGTTTTCCCCGGGGTATTATGCAGCGGAGGCCAAAAATTTTGATTCCCATGGGTGGAAAGAATATGTTTCCATTTTTATTAACAATAATGAAATTGTTACTGTTGAATACAACGCCAAAAACGCCGCGGGTTTTATCAAATCATGGGATATGGATTATATGCGCGCTATGAACCGCGTTTCCGGTACTTATCCTAATGAATATACCCGGATCTACGCCGGCGCGCTTCTGGAAAGCCAGGACCCGGACCGTATCGACGCCCTTAGCGGCGCTACCGCTTCTTACCATTCCTTTAAACTTTTGGCCAAAGCCGCTATTGTCCAGGCCAAAGCAGGGGACAAAAGTGTAAGCTTTATCGATATTCCTGAATTTGAAGAGTAACGGTATGGCGGATGTAGTAAAAGAAAAAAGCCTAGCTTCCAGAATACTCGTGGTCACGGTTTTGAGCGCGGCCCTTCTGACCGGGGGGCTTGTGGCGTTTATGACGTTTTTCATGAATACCCTCACTGACAGTATACTGATCTACATGATGCAGAGTACCGCAAAAACAGCGGCCCAGGATTTGGAGGGGAATCTCCATCTTCTGGCGGACCGTTTTTTCCTTATCCGGGACAACCCGCTTCTTGCCAGGGGAGACGCTTCTGTCCGGGAAAAGCAGGCTGTCCTTGACCGCATCACATCGGGGATTGAATTTGTCTGGCTGGGGCTTTACCGTACCGGCGGCCTCCTTGAGGCAGGAAACGAACAATGCCCGGCTGATATTTCCGGACGCGAGGTCTTTAGGATGATCCGGGAGACCGGCAGTTTGTCTATAGAGGACACGTATGTTACCGGGTCAATCCCCCAGATAGTTATGGGAATTCCCGTAACCGGCGAAACCGGGTCCGGGGCGGCGTATTATCTTGTAGGGAGTTACCGTTACAACATCCTGAGCGATGTCCTGGGCAATATCAACATCGGCGCCAGGGGCAGCGCGTTCATCATCAACCAGAACAGAAAGTTTATGGCCCACAAGGATTTGAACAAAGTCCTTGTGCAAGAAATGGTGCCGGCTGGAGCGAATTCTCCCCCCCCCTCCCCGGCCCCGACCCTGCAGGATGTGATTCTTCTGATGGAACAGGGGCAAACAGGGGCGGCAAAGATCCGGGGCCCTGGGGGAAGCGTTTTTATGAGCTACGCTCCTATCAGGGGGACCCGCTGGTCCCTGGGCATCGAGGCCCCCAGGGCAGACTTTATCGCCCCCTTGAGGGAAGCGGTCCTTATCAGCATCCTGATTCTTGTCTTCGGCCTCCTGCTCTTTGGGGCCGTGTACAGCATGCTTTTCAAGCGGCTGCTTATCAATCCCCTTAGGATGATCACCGGCACGGCGCTCAAGCTTTCCAGGGGTGAATTTGAAACCAGCGGGCTTGCGGGCATTAGGGACCGGAACGACGAAATAGGCCGGCTGAGTGAGACCTTCATCGCAATGTCCGATACAATCAGGAACGTCATCGGAAACATCCGGGGCCTGACCAATTCCGCCCGTGCGGGATTCATGGAGGAACGGGCGGATCTTAGCGCCTATCAAGGGGATTACAACCTCATACTGTCAGGGATCAATTCTACCCTGGATGTTATTTGTTCCCATTTTAACGCCATGCCCAACGCCCTGGCTTTTTTTGACGGCAACCGCAGGATGATCTATTGTAACCGGGCTATGGGGAATATTCTTGCCCGCCATGCTATGCCGGAAGAAAACGCGGATCTCATTTCCCTGTTTCTTGATTCGGAGGAAGCCGCAAAAGATCTCTTTAGGCCTTCAGGCGAAAACGGCGCCGCTGCCGGCGCAGGGGTGAACCTGGCCTGTAGTGGGGAGGAATACAACTACGCCCTGACTTTCAGGCGTATCTCAGGGGGTCCCTGCCGGGAAACGGAGCCTGAACCGGTCTGCGTCATGATGATTATAAGCGATGTTACCCAACTGACCCAGGCCCGGCTTGAAGCTGAAGCCGCCAGTTCCGCTAAGACAAACTTTCTGGCCAACATGAGCCACGAGATGCGGACCCCCCTGAACGCCATTATCGGTATGACCACTCTCGCAAAAGTCTCAGACGAGCTGGAACGAAAGGACTACTGCCTGGAAAGAATAGAGACTGCCTCGATTCAGCTTTTGGGAGTTATCAATGATGTGCTGGACATGTCCAAAATTGAGGCGGACAGACTTGAGCTTTCTACCGGGAAATTCAATTTTGAAAAGTCTGTCCGTATGGTTGAGAATATCATGAGCATCAGGGCTGACGAAAAGAAGCAGTTCTTCGAGGTCCGGGTTGATGATAAGATCCCCGGCACCCTCATAGGGGACGATCAGCGCGTGGTCCAGGTGGTAACCAACCTGCTTTCCAATGCCATGAAGTTCACCCCTGAAGGCGGGAGCATCGGCCTTGTGGCGTTTCTGGCAAAAGAGGAAAACGGGATCTGCACCATCCAGGTCGAAGTGGCGGATACGGGGATTGGTATCAGTCCCGAACAGCAGGCCAGACTGTTTAGTTCCTTCCAGCAGGCGGACTCGAAGATCTCCCGCCGTTTCGGCGGCGCCGGCCTGGGGCTCGCCATATCGAAACGCCTTGTAGAAATGATGGGAGGATCCATCTGGGTAAAATCCAAACCCGGAGAAGGCGCGATTTTTGCCTTTACCTTCCAGGCCAAACGGGCGGAAGAGAGCGCCAGGGAAGAAAACCCGGATAATCCGGAATTAAAAGGCTGCTTTAAGGGGCGCCGTATCCTCCTTGCGGAAGACGTGGAAATCAACAGGGAAATTGTTATTTCCTTACTGGAAGATACGGGGCTTGAAATAGACTGCGCTGAAAACGGCACAAAGGCGCTTGAAAAATTCCGCGCGAATCCGGATCGTTATGATCTGATTTTTATGGATATCCACATGCCCGAGATGGACGGTTATGAAACCACCCGCCGTATCCGCGCCTTTGAGCGCGAGTCCTCCACAGGAGCAGGAGGCGAAGGGGAAGCAGGATCGAAGAAACCAACTCCAATAGTAGCCATGACTGCCAATGTGTTCCGCCAGGATGTGGAAAAATGCCTAGAAGCGGGAATGAACGACCATATCGGCAAGCCCATAGATTTTAATGACGTTATCGCCAGGCTCAGGAAGCACCTTCCTGAAAACCAGGGCGGCCTTTAAGATTCGGGGCTTTCGTTCCCCAGAAGGTATTTTCTCAGTTTTAGAAGCACCTCGCCGATGTTCAGGGGTTTTCCTACATGATCGTTCATACCGTTTTCGAGGCATCTTTCAATGTCTTCCTTAAAGACGTTTGCGGTCATTGCGATAATCGGAACCTTCCTGGGAAGCTTCAGGGTTGAATTTCTTTCGCGTTCGAATTCACGGATCAAATGAGTAGCCTGGTAGCCGTCCATTTCCGGCATGTGGATGTCCATAAAGATGATCCCGTATTTATCAGGGTTTTCCTTGAACATCTTTAGCGCCTGGGCCCCGTTTTCGGCGCAGTCTATAAGGATGCGGGTAGGTTCCAGCAGGGAAATGACGATTTCACGGTTTATCTCCACATCTTCCGCAAGGAGCATGGTATTGCCCGAAAAGTCATCGATTTCTTCGGCCTGTTTTTCTTCCAGTGACAGGGAAGGGGCCACTGTTTCCTCAAGGACGGCTTCCTTGAAGCGGACAGTAAAAATAAAAGAAGCGCCTTTATTCAGTTCCGACTCCACCCATATACGCCCGTCCATTAATTCCACAATCCGCTTGGATATGGCCAGCCCCAGACCGGTACCGCCGAATTTCCGGGACGTACCTGAATCGGCCTGCTGGAAGGAGGTGAAAAGCCTGGCCTGCTGTTCCCCGGATATGCCGATGCCTGTATCGCGTACCGTTATTCTGACGGTACAGTAACCGTCTTCCTTTTTTACGAGCCTGCTCTCCAGGATTATACTCCCGCCCTGAGGGGTAAATTTGACGGCATTAGACAGGAGATTGGCGATCACCTGGGCCAGCCTCTGATCGTCGCCCAGAAGGAAAGCGGGAATGGTTTCGCCGGTATCGACTGTCAGGCGCTGTTTTTTTTCATTTATCTTGAAATTGATGATGTTCATTACATTCCGGATCATTTTTCTAAAGTTGAAGTTCACCGACGAAAGCTCAAGCTTGTTGGCTTCAATCTTCGACATATCCAGAACATCGTTGATAACCCCCAGGAGATGAGCCGAGGCGTCTTCGATTTTATTCAGGCAGTAATCCTTTTTTTCAATATCAGGGGCGTTCTTCCCGATAGCGGTCATGCCGATAATAGCGTTCATAGGAGTACGCATCTCGTGGCTCATGTTTGCCAGGAAGGCCCCTTTGGCGACACTGGCTTTTTCCGCTTCTTCCCTGGCGTAGTACAGCTCGGTAATATCGTTCAGCACCACCACCACGCCCCGGCATATACCGTCCTGCTCTTCAGCCTGGGTAATAGTAACCTGGAATACCGCTTCCCTGTCGTCCCAGAGCAGGGCCTTTCCCTCATAATCCTCGGGCATTCCGCTCTGTATGACTTCAAGGCAGCGCCGGCCTATATCGCCGCTCCAGCCTTCGGGCATGACCCGGGAAAACAAATCCCCCAGGGAGAGGCCGGCCATTTCCTGTATGTCATTGTAGCCCAGGAATCCCGCGGTTTTTTCGCTGCCCAAAAGGAAGCGGAGATCCAGGTCCAGCATAAAGGTGATCCCGGGAGTGTTTTTAAGGAGCGAGTGCTCGTTCTTTTTGATAGATGACAGGAGATCGTTGGCAAGAACCTGGGAGATAACGCCAGTTTCACCGGGCTGATCCGCCAGGGAATCGTAGAAAGCGCCGCGTCCGCTCCCTGAGCGGAGAAGTTCGCCGTAGGAATTTTCAAAACGGTACTTCCGCACCCCTTCCGCAATGCGTACGAAAGGCAGATAAATAAGGAAACTCACTGCGAGGTTGAAAACCTGCATAAGACTGCCCGCTGCGGAACCTGAGGCAGCATAACCCGAAACGATCACCGGCGTGGTCCACACTGCTTCCGTACCTGATACCGGGAGCAGGCCCAGCTTTACAGCGCCCCAGGAAATTACGGTCAGCGCAAGAGGGACGGTTACAAAGGGAAAGATATAAACCGGGTTTAGAACCATGGGAATTCCGAAAAGCATAGTTTCATTGATGTTGAAAATTCCCGGAACCAGCGAGAGCTGGGCGATATGCCTCATGTTGGTTTTTTTTCTGACTGTGAAAAAGGCGGCAAGCAGGGCCAGGGTAGAGCCGGCGCCGCCTATAGTAACATAGGTGTCAAAGAAAGTTTTGGTAAATATATAAGGAGGCGCGAGCCCCGCGGCAACGGCCTGGGCATTCGCTTCCATAGCCGGAACGTACAGTTCATTCATTACCGGTTCCAGGGCATTGGATCCGTGGATTCCCAGGAACCAGAGCAGGTGGCGCACCAGATTGAACAGCAGGGCGGTAAGGAGGGAATTGCCCAGGCCCTTAAAGGGGAGGGATATAAAACTGTATATAAAAGCGTGAATATCTTTTACGCCTAGAAGCGATATAATAATTTTGAAGGCCCCGAAAACGCTGAGGCTGAGGAAAGCCGGTACCATGGCGGAAAACACGTAGGTCATGGTTGTTCCTGCTTCTTCGGAGTGGAAACGTATCCTGAGCCTGGGAATCCGGTAGAAGAAGAGGAAGATCTCTGTTGAAATAAAAGAAACCGTAATGGCCAGGAAGAGGCCGTTGACCCCTACCCAGTTATAAGGAATGGCCCAGTCGGCGGAGGAAGATTCTATGAGCAGGAAAAGGGAGCAGAACGCAAGGAGCCCTGATATGACCGGGTGCGCCGCATTGGCAGGGTTTTTGAGGTTGTACCGTTCGCCGATGCTGTAGCCTATGGCAAAGGCCGTTACCGGAGAAAGGACGGCCAGGGTCCCGTTCCAAATATAGCCCCCGAAAGCGCGCCAGCCTTCGCCGAAGATCCTCAGCATGAAGGACTGGTAGCCGGGAACCGGGAAATTGTTGATAAGGACAGCCGCCGCCCCGGCAAGGACCACCGGCAGGGTCAGGGTCAGAGCGTTCCGGGTAATGCTTAATTTTTCGGAATTTGCTATTTTTATCCAAAACAATGAAACATTTTTTTTGTTTTTTTGCGGTTTTTCTGCAAAATCCAATGTGTAGCTCCCATACTACTATAAACCAGGATCGTGATTATTACAATGTTTTGGAACTTTTTGAGAAGAATGATACGCCCGTGAACTGGCCCCGTATGTCTTCCTGATTAATTTCAAGCGGTGGAAAGACTTGACGCCGGCGTCAAGTCTTCCGGTACATTCCGGCGGGGAATATTCAGTCTTTTGCGGAACTCCCCAGAAACCGGAGAACATTTTGGCAGTAATACTTTTCCCGCTGCGCGGCGGTCGCTCCGGCGTAGTCCAGGGCGTCCTTATCCATTGCCAGGATCTGTTTGGCATATTCTGAGCTGTAACCGGTATCGCAGTCGGTTCCAAAAATGATGTTATCTTCAATATCAAAACCAATGGAATATATTTTGTTGAACACTTCCCTGCGAAAAATCCGGGGAGTTCCCGGGGTGGTGTCAATGAACATCTCCGCGCTGGTGGTCCCATGCTCTTTCCTGTCCCTCCAATATCCGTACACTGCCAGATTTTCATCGCACCAGGGCCAGGAAACATGGGCCAGGGCGAAGCGCAGCTTGGGAATATCAAAGAGAGGCTCAAAGCCTACAGGCCGGTTGTACCTGGACCAGGGTCCGTTCCCGTAGAGGATCCCGGAATGGAACAGCATGGGTTTGCCCGTACCGGCTATGCGTTCCCATACTTGCATGGGCCGGTCATCGCCGGGAAAGTGGCGGTTGCAGATGACCTTAAATCCCGCTACCCCGGCGGCAACAGCCTTATCAACCTGATCGAAAGCATCCTCTTCAAGGGGATCAATCCAGTAGAAGGGAACAATCCTGCCGGAAAAAGCCGCCCACTCCATGAGTCCCTCCAGGGCAGCAGCGGGACTTAGCGGTTTGCCGTATTGGTCCGCAGTTCCTGTGCCGCAGAACGAAGCGGGGTTGAAAGACATGAGGATAATCCTGTCAACTCCCGCGGCATCAAGCTGCCGGATCAAGTCCTCTTTGGACTGGGACTCAGGGTTGGTATGAACATGGCAATCTATAAGCATACTTTTAGTTATTACCGTTCCATATACACATAGTCAAGTACCGGAAGCCTTTTCCTTAAAAGTCAAACAACGGCAGTTGAAGCCCCGCCCCGTCGGTGTCTGACAAAATGCGGCGTATGCGCCTGGGGTCGTCAGGCTTGTCGATAAAGGAGCCGGAACAGGTGATGAAGTACCGCGCCCGTTTGAGAACCACTCCCAGACGGAGGAGGTTGTCGAAAGTAAGGGAGCGGGAACGCCGGGTTTCCATGATGCGACGCCCTGTCTTGGCCCCGATGCCGGGGACGCGTAGCAGGGTCTCATAGCCGGCACTGTTGACCTCGACGGGGAAGTTCTCCAGGTGCCTGAGAGCCCAGGCGGTCTTGGGATCAAGGTGGGGGTCCAGGAAGGACGCATTGTCCAGTATTTCCTGAGGGTTGAAATGATAGAACCTGAGCAGCCAGTCCGCCTGGTAGAGCCGGTGTTCACGGGTCATCAGGGAGCCGGGCGGCCCTGAATGGTTCATGATCTGCGACAGGCCGGAAAGATCCGGCAGCCTGGGGTCCGGTATGCCGCCCTGGCCGGGAAGGCCCACAGGGATAAAAGCCGCATAATAAACCCGCCTCAATGCGTACTTCCTGTAAAGCGCCCCGGAAAGGGCGAGGATGGTTTTATCGTCTTCAGGACTGGCGCCTACGATAAGCTGGGTGCTCTGGCCCGCAGGGGCAAAAACCGGGACGGACTTTTTCCCCTGAGGTAGAAATTGCACCTGCCGCCGATCCTCTCCATTTTCCGCCTCAGCCTCGAAGGCGTCTTTCATAGCCCCTAAGATCACCTTGCCTGACTTCTGGGGCGCCAGGTTTTGCAGGCTTTTGTCCGTAGGCAGTTCGATGTTGGCGCTGAGCCGGTCCGCCCAGAGCCCCGCTTCACGTATGAGCCTTTCCCCGGTACCGGGTATTATCTTGAGATGGATGTAGCCGCCGTAACCCGCCTCGGCCCTGAGGGTCCTGGCAGTCTCGATGAGTTTTTCCATGACTATATCGGGATCCGCAAAGATCCCTGAAGAGAGGAAAAGCCCTTCGATATAGTTCCTGCGGTAGAATTCACAGGTAAGATCCACCAGTTCCCTGACAGTGAAGGAGGTCCGCCTGGTATCCACCGATGCCCTGTTGACACAGTAGGCGCAGTCAAAGCGGCAAACATTGGAGAAAAGCACCTTGAGGAGACTGACGCAGCGGCCGTCTTCAGTCCAGCTATGGCAGACCCCGGCGGGAATAGAGGAACCAAAGCCCTTAGAGGAACCCTTTTTCCCTGAACCGGCCCACCCCTCGCTCCCGCTGGACGCGCAGGAAGCATCGTACCTGGCCGAAGACGCCAGAACGGAAATCTTTTCTCCCAACTCCATCCCCTGCATATACACCTCCATGTAAATACTATACATCTGTATAGATAAAAACGCAAGAGATCTGGTAAAATAACTGTAAAATATGTTTTTTTCCCTTGACAGGTGTAAAAAAAGGGGTTATCCTGATAACAACTTATATAAACGAGGTGTGGAAAACTTGCAAAAAAGATGGTATAATGTATTTAAATTTCATCGGCTTACTACCCCGCAACTCTGTTCTAAACTTGACCCACAAGTAAGCTTTAAGCCCCCCGGGGCGGGAAGATCCCATGAAAAACGCTTGTAGAGTCCGCTTCCGCTATCTTCGATACGCTTCGCTGGGAAATTCCAAATGTTTTTCCCGGTCTTTTCCCCGCCGCTGCTGTTACACAGAATTCTGCGGACTAAGTTTAGAGTTCTAC
>JAISZE010000090.1 GCA_031269405.1 Treponema sp.
ATCCCCCCCCTCCCCTGCTTCCACCCTGATGCTCCCTCCTCCGGTCCTGATACGGAGTTCCCGGCCATTACGGAACTCTTCGGCAGGATCGATGACCAGGCCCGAATCCCGAAGAAAGACAAAAGGGCTGACGCTGAAGGGAAGGCCAGGGTCCCCGGAAAAACCGTACCATCGCCCGGCAAGGGCCATACCCCGGATTCGCAGTTGCAACGGCGCTTGTCCGGCCTTCGCCGGGGCTGTATCTTTGGGAACAAAACCTATGCTGATCCTATCGAGCTTCCCTTCAGGGATAGGGACGGCGTAGCGGAGGGTTTCCGGGAAGTCCCGGATACCCAGGAAGCCGAGATCCCGCGGCAGTTCCCAGGAAAACTCCCCCAGTTCAAGGACCAGCGCGCCTGGCGCATCCCCTCCGAGGCCGGAAGGATCCAGCGTGTAATCGATCTCGAAAGAAAGATCCCCCCGGACTTCCAGGGGCGCTTCAAAAACATATTCCAGTTTGGCTTCCCCCGAAAAAGGGAGGACCCCGGCGGCGGCGTTTTTTGAAAGCCCATACAGGACCGGGGCGTTATCGGCATAAAAAGCGAAAGCCGCAGCCTGTTTATAGGGGCAGGAAACAAAACCGGAACACAGGAAAGCCGGGATCAACCACAGAAACCTCACAACGCCACAATCCCCCGGGCTATGAGCTGGGCAAGGCTGAATTTCCGCTCCATGGTTATAGCGGGATCGGAATGGAGGAAATTTTCAAACAGGCCCTTGAACGATTCGGGTAGGACCCGCAGATCCAGAGTCTGCTTGTAATAAGCCCTGTGGGAAGGCTCGAAGCAGCGGTTGATGCAGAACAGGGTAAGGCAGGCGCTTTTGATAAACCCCGCGGCGGTAATAAGGGAATAAAAATCATCGCCCTGGATAATGGCGGCTCCCAGATCGCTTAAGAAATGCTCCATTTTTGACTGATGGGCGTTCCTCATGATTTGCCAGAACCCGTCGCTCAAATTATCCAGCTTCCTGCGCAGTCCCAGGATCCAGCCGTTCCTGTTGTAGAGAATCTCCCCTCTGGCAAGACGGTAAAAACCGTAGGTGCCGGAATCCTTGATAAACCAGAGCAAATCCAGCCTGCTGTCCGCTATGTCCGCCAGCTCTTCTATCATGCCTACAGATTTAAATTCCAGCCGTACCGGAATATCCCCAATAAGAAAACGGTCCTTGGTCTGCCTGGCGGGTTTTTCGGTTCCTGCCTGATTCCCCTGATCGGTTTCAAAAGCCGCTACATCATCGCCGTAGAGCCGGTTTCTTTCTTCGGCTTCAGGAATGGAACCGTTATAGTAAATATCCAGAATAAGGGCAAAATAGGGATCCAGCGTGTCCGGCAGGGCCGCTTCGTTAAGGTCGATACATTCAACTCCGGGCCATTGGGAAATAATTGACGTAAAACGATCGCAGAGCAGTTTGGTTTTGAATTTCATCGGTTTTCCTTGGGGCGCTCTTAAACACCCGCGCATTTCTAAGTATAGTATATCATGTATACCATGGAAAGGTAATTTTGAACACTCATTGTCCCGAGCCTGCCCGTTTCATAATCCTCATTCCCCATAGGGATACGGATCCGTTAATGGAGGAATACCGCAGGAAGCTTTTTTCCACCGGCATGGCCGGGGCCTATTCATTCCCCGCTGCGGCTCCTTTGGCGGAAGTTTCCCGGCCTTACAGCGAAGATGAACTTAAAGCCCTGGCCCGGGACCTGCGGGAAATCAGCGTTCTGGACGGGCGGGACGGCAAGTTTCATACAGCCGGGACAGGCCGGGTCCCGTGGGATCATGCCGGGGGTCCGGATATCTTCGGCCTCAGACTGGAGCTTACAGCAGGAGAACGCCCGTCTGGCGCAGCCCTTTTGGCGGCTTCCCTTCAGAGCCTGCGGAACGCCAAAGTCGCTCTTGTGTTTCCTGAATGTATCCTCTGCGCCGGCCTTTCCGGTTCCGGGGACCGGGGCCTTCCCGAAGCGCCCTGTTTTTCGTTCAGAGCGGCGAAGCTGGCCAATCTCGCCATCAGGCGTCTTGAGTCAGGAGAGGGGGGGTATTCTTTTGAATGGAAAATCGGGACCCCGGTCTGGCTTCCGGGGTATAAAAAAGCGAAAAGGAAGGAAGCCTGAATGGCTGAACCGGAAAACCCAAGTCCCAGGGCCTGCTATCACCTCAAGGGGGATAGGATTTCCCTTTTTATCAAGGCAGTTCCGGGATCTTCAAAATCAGCTTTTGGAGAAATCAAAGAAGGCCGCATTAAGGTAAAAATCGCCGCAGCGCCTGAGGACGGCAGGGCCAACGGGGAACTCCGGGCCTTTCTGGCTAAAACCCTGAATGTCCCTAAAAAAGACGTTGTCCTTATAGAAGGCGAAAAGTCCAGGTTTAAAACAGTAACCCTCCCCCTTTCTGCAAAGGAGAATCTTGAAGTATACTTACAGGCATAAACAATAACACAGCGAGGTGCAAAGATGGCTGACCGGATCAAGATGAAAAACCCCATAGTGGAAATCGACGGCGATGAAATGACCAGGGTGCTCTGGGCTCTGGTGAAGGAAAAACTCCTGCTCCCTTTTGTGGATCTGAAAACCGAGTATTACGACCTGGGTCTTAAAAACCGGGACAGCACAGACGACGCTGTAACTTCCGAATCCGCAAAAGCCATACAGCGCCTGGGCGTTGGGGTTAAGTGCGCCACGATCACCAGTAACGCGGCGCGGCAGAAAGAGTACGGCCTCAGGCATCTGCACCCAAGCCCTAACGCTACTATCAGGGCCATACTGGACGGCACGGTGTTCCGAAAGCCCATACAGGTTTCCTGCATCAGGCCCTCGGTGTCAACCTGGAAAAAGCCTATCGTTATCGGACGCCATGCGTACGGCGATGTGTATAAAAACACCGAAATGTTCGTACCCGGTCCCGGCAAAGTGGAACTCGTTTATACCCCCCGTGAGGGTACGGAAAAACGGGCCACAGTAGCGGACATGAAAGGTTCCGGCGTGGTCCAGGGCATGCACAACCTGGACGAATCCATCAGGAGTTTTGCCCGTTCCTGTTTCCTCTATGCTTTAAGCGAAAAACTCCCGGTCTGGTTCGCAGCAAAGGATACGATTTCCAAAACCTACGATGGCCGCTTTAAGGAACTTTTTAGCCAGGTCTATGAAACGGAATTTAAAAAACAATGCGAAGACGCGGGGGTAACTTATTTCTACACCCTAATCGACGACGCTGTGGCCCGGGTGGTCAAGGGCGAAGGGGGCTTCCTCTGGGCCTGCAAGAACTACGACGGCGACGTGATGAGCGACATGGTCGCCAGCGCCGCCGGAAGCCTGGCTATGATGACCAGCGTCCTCGTATCCCCTTCAGGGGCTGTGGAATACGAAGCCGCGCACGGCACGGTGCAGCAGCACTACTACCGCTGGCAGAAGGGCGAAAAAACCAGCACCAACCCGGCGGCCCTCATCTTCGCCTGGTCAGGGGCCCTGGCTAAGCGGGCCGAACTGGACAACACCCCGGCGCTGGCATCCTTCGCAGCGGATCTGGAAAAAGCCGCCCTCACTGCCATAGAAGAAGGAGACATGACCGGCGACCTTGCCCGCTTGGCGGACCCCAAGCCTCCAAGGGCGCTGGATTCCTGGGAATTCACAGACGCCATAGCGAGGAGGCTTTAGCGGATCATGAATTGCGTTGCGGCATAAAGAACCGGCATAGGGAAGATGAATACCAGGGCCGTGCGCAGGTAATGCACCGGGATTTCGCATTTTTGCTCAAGCCGGTACTGGAGGTAGAAAATATAAACAAGCCACAGCACCATAAGGAGAATCACCGTCACGGCATTCACCAGCGCGCCTGAAAGCTGGAACTCCCCGGCGTTTAATACCCTGTAGATCGACATTACCAGGCTACGGATATTAAGGGCCAGGAGAAACGAGAAAATCCCCCCGGCTATAAGAAGTCCATACGTCAGAATCAGTCTTTTCATTTAATAAACCCGTCGACGACAGCGGGGTATTCCCGGCGGAACAATTCCAGCCGTTCCACGCCCGCCTCCCGTTCCGCCTCGGACGCCGCCGCGCCCGTGCTCTTCATAAATGCGATATAATCCATAAGCCTCTTGTCCGCATACCGTTTGTGTTCCGCCGCCGCAGCTTCTTTTTCTTCCCAACTCACACACCGTGAAAGCTTCACGGCCAGCCTCCGGCCCCACTCAGGAGGCGCCCCTCCTGAAACAACGGTATCTATCCGCCTCCGGACACCCCCGTATATCTTTTCAAACATAAACCGCGAATACCAGACCATCAGAAGA
>JAISZE010000120.1 GCA_031269405.1 Treponema sp.
AAAAAAATGAATATATTTTGCAGCCCAAGGCCGCATGTGCACAATTGAGGATCTTGAAAGTATCACGGCCCGTAAATCCCCTGAAGAAGCAGCTATCAGGGAATGGGAAAGAGATGCGAACAGCCGATCTACAGTTGTATATACATATAGGGGGGGGGGGGGGGGTAATTAGTGATTTTGGAGATTTTGAACATTTTACAAGTTGTTTTAGCGCGCAGCGAGGCTTGGCAAAAATGTTCTCGTAGTTTGGCAAAAACGCCGTTTATCCACATAAATGAATGATACACCCTATATTTAAGCTTGTCAACTGAATTTTCAAAAAAAGTGCAATAAAAAGCATTTTTTATTGAATTTCTACTTCTCCTGTGCGGGAAACGGTTTCGGGGGGACAAAAGAAATCATTGCAGTACCGGACTTAATGGAGCTATTGGATATTTTTGATATGTGGCAATAACGATTAAGGCTAAAAAAGCTGAATTGTGTCAAAATGACTCATTTTTGATTGAATTTGAGGGTGTTTCAACGGTTTTTGCACCCTTGCACAAGGTGACTCAACCAACCCATAACCCCGCTTCACAGGAGAGGCGGAGCGGCTAAACTTGACCTGCATTTTTCACGGGCTTTTCTCCGCCCCAGGACTATCCGGGGCTTAATTGTGGGGTAGTTTAGCCTAGCCGGGCGGGCTGCGCCTTACGGTAAACTCCGTACGGGTTGTCCCCTCAGGGGCAGAGGATGCGGAGGCCCGGGCAAGAAGGCCGGCCTGGACGCTGAAGGGCGCTTCCCCTGCAGCCGGGCGGAGTCTTGACCATGCCCCCTGGGAATCAAGGAGCCAAGCCTGGCAGTTATCACGGAAATAATCGGTAAGTATTCCGTAAACCAACTGCTTGCAATCCTCCTGGAGCACCGGGAACATCAGTTCCACACGGCGTTCCAGGTTCCGGGGCATCCAGTCGGCGCTGGCAAGGTATAATTCGTCTTCCCCGGAGTTGGCAAAATAATAGATCCTGGAATGTTCCAGATAATGATCCACAACGCTTACTACCCTGATGTTTTCAGAAAACCCCGGAACGCCGGGGACCAGGGTGCAGATACCCCGCACATTGAGCAGCGTCTTTACCCCTGCGGCAGAGGCCCGGTACAGGGCGTTTATGATCTCCGTATCCGCAAGGGCGTTCATCTTGGCCATGATCCTGCCCGGCGCTTCCGGGCTTGACCGCCGTACTTCCCGGTCAATAAGATCCAGAAGGCGGCGCTTTAGGGCCATAGGGGCAATCACCAGTTTCCGCATATTCTGGGCCGCCGAATAACCGGTAAGCATATTGAAGAGGAGCCCCGCGTCGTAGGCGATTTCTTCCCGTACCGTAAAGAGGCAAATATCCTCATAGAACCTGGCGGTTTTTTCGTTGTAGTTCCCTGTGGAAAGGTGGGTATACCGTTTTATCCTGCCGTTTTCCTTCCGCATCACCACAGTAACCTTGGAATGAACCTTGAGGCGGGCCAGGCCGTATACCACTATGACCCCGGCTTTTTCCAGCCTGTTCGCCCAGGAAATATTCCGCTCCTCGTCGAAACGGGCCTTAAGCTCCACTACGGCGGTAACGTGCTTTCCCGCGAGGCTTGCCTGCTCCAGGGCCCTGATGATAAGAGAATTGCCGCTGGTCCGGTAAAGGGCGGTTTTGATGGCGAGCACTTGGGGATCGGCTGCGGCGTCCAGGAAGAAACGGACTACAGGATCAAAACTCTGGTACGGGAAATGGAGTACCACGTCTCCCTGGCTTATCCTGTCCCAAAGAGATTCGTCTTCAGGGAACGCCTGAGGGGCGTGGATCTTCCATGGTTTTTCCCTGAGGTGATCGAAGCCCTTTACCATAACCAGATCGTAAAGGCTCCCAAGGTTAAGGGGGCCGTCAACTTCATAAATATCCTCTTCTTCCAGCCCGAACCGCTCCGAAAGGTATGCCCTGAGCCTGACGCTGCCCGGGGAATACACCATGCGTACCGCCCTGGACCGCTCCCTGCCCTCCAGGACTTCCTCCATAGCTTCGATAAAGTCCTCGTCCCGTTTTTCATCAACAGAAAAGTCAGCGTCCCTGTTGATTTTGAAGAGGAAGCTTTCCATTACCCTGCAGCCGGGATAGAGGGCGTAAGCCCAGGTGAGGACCAGATCCTCCAACAGCACCCAGCAGGTCCCGCCCTCTCCGTCAGGAGGCAGCCAGATGATTCGGTCAAGAGCAGGAGGTATTTGGATGATCGAAATTTTTCCCCCTTCAAAGACGCCCTCCTTTTCAAGCAGGAAAGCGGCGTGAATCCGGAAACTTTCGACAACCGGAAGGGGTTCCTCTTCACCTGCCCGCAGGGGCGTCAAAAGGGGAAGTATTTCCCGCAAAAAAAGGGATTCCAGGTATTCCCCCTGGGAAGGCGACCAGGATCCGGGCCTCACCAGGGAAAGCCCACCCCGGGAAAGATCGGGAAGGACCTCCTCCTTCAGGGCCCTGTACTGGCGGCTTAAAACCGAACGGGTTTTTTCAGATACCTTTTTCAACTGTTCTGCAGGCCCCTGGCCTGAAGGATCAACCCCGGCGCCGGCCTGGAGGGCCCGTTTCATAGCCGCCACGCGGACCATGAAAAATTCATCAAAGTTTGAAGAAACAATGGAAAAAAACCGGAACCGGTCTAAAGGCAGAAGATCCCGCCTCAGGCCCTCTTCAAGCACCCTTTCGTTGAAATCTATCCACGAAAGATCCCGGCTGAAGAAAAGCGGGGCGCCTAAAGCGGAATGAGGATCGGCTGTATCGATCATTGTTTCTTTCCTCCTCCTGATGTTAGCAGTTTGTTGCGATTCGCGCATAAAATTTCCAGAAATCGCCGATTAGGCGATTTTTTATCTTGCAAACTGCCAAAGGAGCCCGATAAAAGTGCAACAGGCTCCTAGGTCAGGATAACTTTATAGCCGAACACATCCTGGAACAGCCCGGCTTTTTCCTCAAGCCCTATCTGCTCCAGGGACAGATCCCGGCCCCCTTCTGTGTGGAGCACTATGGATTCGCTTTTCCGCTCCATGGTAATGCTCTTTACCTGCTGGGAATGACCCCGGTCCAGGGCATCCGCCACCCGGAGCAGGGAGGCCATTTTCAGCACCAGTATCCGGTCTTCGCGTTGGAGGGCCAGGTATTCGATATCCGTGGAAGAAGGCGGATCCCCCCGGTGGTAGCGGATCACGTTGGCGATGATGTCCAGCTCTTCCCGGTGGAGCCCGAAAATTTCCGAATTCGCCGCAATATACTGGCCGTGGAGTTGGTGCCCCGAAGCCCTGATAAACATCCCTACATCGTGGAGCAGCGCCGCCGCTTCCAGCATCATCCGTTCCCGGCGGTTCATGCCGTGCTCCCGGACAAGGGCGTCAAAAAGGGTCATACAGAGATCCGCCACATGGCGGCTATGGGCTTCGTCATAATGGTACTTGCGGCCCAGGCTCACTACAGAGGCGGTTATTTGGGAGAAAAAATCCTCCTGCAACGCCGGATCAACCCCCTGGGCGAGGTCGATAAGGAGCCCTTCCCTGATAGAAACATGGGGAACAATAACCTGCGCCGCATTAGTCTGTTCAAGAAGGAACTTCTGGACCAGTATGCCGGGAATAAGCCCTTCGGCATCGGCAAAACCGATACGGAGCTTTTCCATGCATTCCTCAACAGTATAGTTCTGGATACGCCTGGCGAATTCGATAAAAGTTTCCCTGGGAATAACATCGCAGTGCTCGTTGAGCTCGTTTCCTGAATGGGAAGCCGCAATCATGGCATCGGAACCAGCGATTACAAAGGTCCGTACATGGGCAAGATCCAGCTCCGCGCTCAGGAAACCCGAAGTATTCCTAAGATTTTCGTTAAGATACCGTTCCCGGGCCCTAGGGGAACCGAAACGCGAAGCCTGGCCGATAAGGATGGTCCCCAGTTTCAGGCTGTGCGCCGCTACCATCTCGCCCCTGCGGAGGAGCATGATTTCGGTGGAACCGCCGCCGATTTCGAGAATCATGGAATTAGCCCGCCAGAACAGGGGGGCGTCGTTTTTTAGGGCAAACCGCACTGCCAGGTACCTAAGGCGGTTTTCCTCGATGCCTTCCACGATAGCAAGGCGGAACCCCGTCTCCTGCCTGACCCGATCGACAAAGATGTCCCGGTTCCGGGCCACCCTCAGGGCGCTCGTGGCGATTACGTGGATGTCTTCCTCCGCAATGCTCCATCCGGCGAGAAATTCCCTGAAATTCCTCAACACCGAGAGACATTCCATAAACGATTCCCTGGAAACCTGGCCTGAGGTAAACACATCCCTCCCAAGGACCACAGGTTTGCCCGCCCGGTCCATAACCTTCCACCGGCCGCTTTCTGAGATTTCCGCTACTAACAGCCTGATCCCGGTGGAACCAATCTCCAGCACCGCGATCACACGGGGTTTATTATCCATAACAGCGCTTTCTCTCTGACAGGAATCTAAAGTTTATCTATAAGCATCGAACACTTCCCTGAAGGAATGGGCAAGGTTTTCTTCTTTTTCCCCAAAATATTTATTGTAAAATAGTAGAGTTTTTCACTTTCCATGTGGATTTCCCACCCCCTGCCGGATTTGTTGGAAAGGATGGTGATCATGTTCTTTTTAAGGGACAGATTTTCCACGCCCATGATTTCGAGGTTAGGGATGATCCAGTCTACCGTCTTCCTGGGCAGGGAGATAAAAAGGCCCACGATATTTTCAATAGTCAGACAGATTGTGGAAAGAGCCGCGTAGGTGAGGTACTGAGGCCGGGGAAAATCGCTTCTTCCCGGCCACTGGGCAGGCCCTTCTTTCAACGGCAGGTACGCCTCCCAAAGATTGCCCTTGTGGTGGTTGCCGTCAGGGCTCATGGAATCCAGCACGAAATAGAGATGCCTGATAGCGCATTCCCGGGCCAGGTCCCAGCGCTGGTAGCGTTCCAGACCCTTGATTACCATAAAGGTGAGGTGAGGGAAGACCGAACCCCTGAAACCGTGTCCGCTGTCTTCAAAGACCTTCTCTGAAAGGGAAACCGACGGAAACGGATGGGGTGCGCCGAAAAATTGAGGATCCTGCAGTTTGGCGATAATGCGTTCAGCCTTGTCGTCATTAGGGATCTCCGCCAGAAGGGGCCAGTACCCGGCTATGGTCTTTACCGGGAGACGCTTCTCATATCTGTCGATATCGTGGTAAAACCCGTCCTCGCTGTCCCACATAAGGGAATTGATCCGGGTTTTAAGGGAAAAATACTGCTTTTTATACTGGAAGCTGGTTTCCTTGTCGTTGAGTATATCAGCCAGGGCGGACATGTAGAGGACGTTCACTGCCATCATGGTGTTGAAATCCAGGGGATACGCAGCCCGTTCCCTGGGGGAATTGGGCATCCCTGTGGCGCTTAAAGGCACACGGTAAAGGCCGTTAGGCTGTTTGAACACTGAATCTACCCATTCCATATATCTGTGGAGTATAGGGATCACCTCCTTGACCCGCTTCTTGTTGGCCGACTTATGGTAGAGGTTGAACTCCGCCCAGGCGAAGAGGGGCAGACCCAGGCCCTCGGGATTATCGTCCTCTACTACAGGCAGGCCGGTTTCTATATTATAAGCCGAGCGTATGGCGCCGTTGGGTTCCTGGCGCTGGTAAAAAATGTCAAGCGTAGGATGGGCCTGGTAGATCCTGTTGGAATAAACCAGAAAAAATGACGAAAAAATTGCGTCTGTCTGCTGGACAACCGGGCATCCGGTATAGGAAAAAAATTTCCCCTCGATAATGCTGCTTTCACCGCCTGTGTTCCAATAATCCTGAATCCATGCCCAGGTTTTATCATAAATATCGACAAAGTCCTGATCATAGAAGTGGATCTTAGGGAAATCGCGTTTCGTCACAAATGCTCCTCTTTTCCCGGTATAGGATGGGGCCCCTCCCCTCTATCCTCTGGTAAATTCTTTTTAGATTACTTCATTGCTATTAAAAAGTCAAACAAATTTGGACGCCTAAGATTTCAAAAAATGTAAAAAATTTACCCCTTTATTCGATTTTTATTTCAAGATATACTTTATTATAGCTTAATCCGCCTGAATTTGCCATTGTTTTTTGGCAAAATGGTAATTTTCAGACATTTTTTGAGGTGATTTTGTACAAGCCCCATATCGCTCTGGAAGTCCGCATCCTTCTAGGAGGAAACTCCGAATCCCAGGGTATGAAAACCTTCTGTTCCTGCACCGCCCGGGAGTCCTGCCCTGTATGCCGGGGAGAAGCCCCGCCGCGCCTGAACCCCCAGGCAGCGGGGAAAGCCTATCTCCTCACCAGGGGGCTGGGAGGCTCTATCATCCGGGAAGCGGGATACGAGCGGAATTTGACCACCCCTTCTATGCCGGAGGGGCACGCCCTTTCCAGGTACTCCGTGAAACTAGGCGAAAACGCTTTTATGGACATCATGTTCCACCGCAGAAAAAAGCGCGTCAAGATTGACGAAATTCGCATCGAAGAAGACGCTGGCAGGCTTATCCGCCCGGCCAAACAGGAGCCTTACATGGATTATTCCAGCGCCGGGCTCCCCTCTCTCAGGCTCAAAACCGCCGCGGATTTCGAAATCGGCGAGGAAGCGGAGGTCTTCCTTTCCGGCCTCCGCAGGCGCGTCCAGTACCTTGAGATACTCCGGCAGGGCCCTGTTCCCCAGATACCCTGGGAAAGCCTTATCCGCTGTAACGCCTATGCGGCTATCGCCCTCTACCCCCAGAGCCCGGATTACTGCGTAAAGCTCAGGAACCTCAATTCCTTCAATTTTGTTTACAAAGCGATCAACGCGGAGCTGTCCCGGCAGGAAGAAATCATCACCAACGGGGGCACAGTGGTGAGCGAAAGCCGGATTTGGAACGAGGCGAAAAACACCACCGAACCCTTCAAGATCCGGACCCAGGAAAAACCGCGCTTTGAAACGCCCCCGGTCCCCCCTTTTGCACCGGGCCCTGATATCCTGGAAGCCCTGGATCACTTCACCGTGGAACTCCCCGAATTCCGCAGAGACCGGATTATGGATCAGTACGGCCTTACCCTGCTCCAGGCTGAATTTGTCTGCGACGAAAAGAGCAGGGCCGACTACTTTGAGAAGACCGTCGCCCTGGGGGCCCCTTCGAAGGAATGCGCCCAGTGGATGGCCTCTCATGTCATAAAGGAAATCCGGCGCCTGAACCAGAACCTGGTAACAACCCCTTTGGGGCCTGAACGGTTTTCCAGGATACTCAAAATGCTCGGGGAACGGAGAATCCACGGCGGCATCGCCAAACAGGCCGTTACGGCAGTGCTGGAAGAGGACCGGGACCCTGAAGCCGTCATCCAGGACCGGGGCTGGGAACAGCTTACGGACAGGAAGGCTATAGAGGCGCTTGTCAAAAAGATTGTAGACAGCAACCCCCAGGAGGTCCGCCGCATCAGGGAAGGCGACGCCGGCCCCATCCAGTTCCTCACGGGCCTTATAATGAAGGAAACTTCAGGGCTCGCCGAACCAACGCTGGTCAAGGAAATACTGAAAGAACAGCTTTCAGTATCCCTAGTCTATGTACTCTCTATGGGAGGGGCTATTTCAGGCCGTGTAGGGGAAGACGGGGCGGTCGAAAGCGGGGACGGGCAGATACTTAGAAACCTTCTGGCTGGCGAAATGGAAGCCCGGACCGGCAGCCGGATAGACGTTTCCAGGGTGAGATTTGAATCGATCCAGGTAGGGCGCCTTCTTTCGGAAGAGATAGTTCCTGCCGACTGGGCGGCGCTCATAGAAACTGTGGCCGAAAAACTCAACTCAGGAACGGCCAACGGCATCGTAGTCGCCCATGGAACCGATACCCTTCCCTATACAGCGCCTCTGCTTTACTGGCTCTTTGCCGACGCCGGGGCCCCTATAGTGCTGGCAGCGTCATCCTCAACTCCTGACCGGACCACAGAGGCGGCCCGGACCATGCAGAAAGCGGTTACTCTGGCTTTGAACAAACCGAAAGGGGTCTATGCGGCCCATGGCGGCAAAGTGCTCTCGCCGCTAAACCTCAAATTCGAGCGCATCGGCTTTGGGGCGGACCAGTTCAGAAACTGGAACACCGAACGGCCCGTGTTCGAAGGTTCGTCCCTGCTTACAGGCCCTTTGGAAGCGGACCGTTACGTGCTCGCCCAGCTCCTGGAAGACGCGGTAAACTCCATGTGCGTAATCAGGATCTATCCGGGGCTCCGTTCGGATTACCTCGTCTCGCTCATGGACAGGGGGGTGAAGAATTTCTTCCTGGAGCTCTACGACACCGGGACGGCGGGTTTCCGGGAAGGCCCGTATTCGCTCAAACGGGCCTTTACTATAGGCAAACGCCGGAACGCCCGGTTTTACTGTTCCTCCCAGCAGGAGGGGATAGTGGATTTCTCCGGCTACGCCACTTCCCGGGAACTCTGGCGCGCCGGAGCGGTTCCTATGGGGCCTTACACTACAGAAACCGCAGTTGCCCGCTTCTTGGCGGCCAGTATCATCGCCGACAGCGAGGACGAACTGGCAGAGCTGATGGAAGCCGCTCCGGCTACCTAAATTTGACGCCGTCGTCAAGTTTTTCATACACTTCGGCGCGGTAAACCCCCTCATTGATTGAAACATTGAAAAACGTCGAAAAAACGGTTTTTTTTATGATTTTTGTAAAAATTCACTTGACAAGGAAAAAAATCCCATGGTACAATACCTATAAATAGTGTCTGTCCACAAAGCCGGTTACTTTGCGGACAGACCTTGCATTTTTTCGCCTAAAGGCTACAAAAATGCCTTTTTTAAGGTAGTCTGTCAATAATGTGTCTACATTATTGACAGACACTAAATAGTCCTATACATGGGCCGGTTTTGAAAACAGCCTTATATATGTATAGTAAAAAGGAGGTATATTGTCCATGAACGCCTCTTATCCGTTGTATTGTAAGCAGTATATCTCTGTGTTTGTGCGCCCCCCCCCCCCCGGGGGGCCAAAGCGGGGGGGGTGGGGTGATAATTTAAGACCAGGGGTTAAAA
>JAISZE010000124.1 GCA_031269405.1 Treponema sp.
CCTACATCTCGTTCTGTGTAACCGTCATCTGGTAGTACTGCCCCTTCATGGCCATAAGTTCCTCGTGGGCGCCTATTTCCACGATTTGGCCGTGGTCTATCACCATGATCCTGGTGCAGTCCCGTATGGTGGAAAGGCGGTGGGCAATGATAAAGCTGGAACGGCCCTTCATGAGGGTCCGTATCCCTGCCTGCACGAGCTGTTCCGTTCCGGTGTCGATGCTGCTGGTAGCCTCGTCCAGGATAAGGATCCGGGGATTCGAGATGAGGGTCCGGGTAAAGGCCAAAAGCTGGCGTTCGCCCTGGCTTATGCCGCCGCCCCGTTCGGTGATGGGAGTATCGTAACCCTGGGGCATCTTCTCGATAAAGGTGTTGGCCCCGATAAGGCGCGCCGCTGTCCGGATCTCCTCGTCTGTGGCGTCCGGTTTGCCGTACCGAATATTATCGGCGATAGTGCCGGTAAAGAGGAAACTGTCCTGGAGCATAATCCCCATCTGGCTGCGCAGAGATTTGAGCGTTACCTTCATAATATCCTGGCCGTCTATGCAGACCTGCCCGTCTTCAATATTGTAGAACCGCGAGAGGAGATTCACAATAGTAGTTTTCCCCGCTCCGGTAGGCCCTACAATAGCGATACTTTCCCCCGGGTGGCCGTCGAAGTTGATATTGTTCAGGACCTTTCTTACCCCGTCATAGCTGAAGCTCACGTTTTTGAATTCCACGTGCCCCCGCACAAAGGGGAATTCCACCGCGCCTTCAGCGTCCTTAATCTTCACCGGTTCGGCGATAGTATCGAAGATACGGTCCAGATAGGACATAGCGGTGATAAACGTATTGTAGATATTGGCCAGGTTGATGATAGGCTGCCAGAAACGCCAGGTGTAGTTTCCCATTGCCAGGAGCATGCCGAAACTCGCCATAGGATTCATCCAGTAGGCCCCCATGATGTACACAAAGGAGAAAACGATCTGGCTGATAGTCTCTGTAGAGAACCAAGTAGTGTTGGAGATATAGCAGGCCCGCAGCCATTCAAGGTTGCGCTCGCTGGTAAGGCGGTTCATAGTCTCCATGTTCCGCTCCTGCCGGTCAAAGGCCTGGGTTACCTTGACCCCGTCTATGGATTCTTGGATGTAGGCGTTGAGGTTGGAGTTCTTGTTGGAGACCCGCTGCCAGGCCTTGCGCTGCGCGGTTTTGATGGTCCACATAAAGAGCGCCAGCACCGGAAGGCCCAGGATGGTGATAGTCGCCAATTGGGGGCTTACGCGGTACATAAAAAAGATGATGAAAATGATGTTCAGCACTTCGATGACGAAATTGATGATCCCGTTGGAGAGGGCGTCGGAAACGCTGTTTACATAGGGCACCACCCGGACGAAGATCTTTCCGTGGGGCCTTGAGTCATAAAAAGTAAAAGGCAGTTTCTGGAGATGGTCAAAGAGATCAAAGCGAATATCATGGATGATGTTCGCCCCTGCTTTGGCCACCAGGACGTTCCGTACCGCCCCCAGGGCTATGCTGATAATGATCGATACCGAAAGGAACAGGGCCATAGTCAGAAGGAGCCGCACATCCTTCGCAGGCACCGCCTCGTCCATAGCGCGCTGAATAAAGAGGGGCCCCACAAGACTCGCCAGGTTGGCCAGGACCGAAAGGAGGAGGGCCGCAGAAAGGTTGGTTTTCGCCCTTGCAAGATACCTGATGCAGCGGCGCATATTAAAAAGGCTGACCTTCTCATCCAGGTATTCATCGACATCGTAGCGGTTGCGGTTCTGGGCGGTTTTTTGCTCTCTGATTTTTTTACGGGCCATTATTCCGCCTCCCTGCTATCCGGCGATGCGACATCGTATTGGAGGCTCCAGATATGATGATAGAAGCCCTTATTCGCAAGGAGCTCCTTGTGGGAACCCCGCTCTATGATTCTGCCCTTGTCCATAACCAGGATCTGGCTGGCCCCTCTAAAGGAAGATATCCGCTGGGCTATGATTATCTTGGTACACGGGAAGTCCAGATTCCTGAGCTGTTCCTGTATGTACTGTTCAGTCTCGCTGTCTACCGACGACGTGGTATCGTCCAGGATAAGGACCGCCGGCGTAATAGCCAGAGCCCGTGCCAGGGCAATGCGCTGGCGCTGGCCTCCCGAAAGCCCCACGCCCCGTTCGCCTACCAGGGTTTCGTAGCCGTTCTCCATACCCCTGATAAAGCTGTCCGCGTCGGCCTGGACAGCTCTTTTTTTGACAGCCTCTTCGTCAAGATCCGGCCTGCCATAGGCTATATTGCCCTTAACAGAGTCGGAAAAGAGGAAAACCTCCTGCATCGCCAGCCCTATATGGCGGCGCAGGGACGAAACAGTGTACTTCCGTACATCCACCCCGTCCAGGAGCACTTCTCCCGAACTGGGCTCGTAAAAGTGGGCGATGAGGTTGATAAGGGAAGTTTTTCCTGAACCGGTGCTTCCCAATATGCCGATAGTTTCCCCCGGGCCGGCCTTGAAACTGATGTCTTGGAGTACAGGGTTCCCGTTGATGGTAAGGCTTACGTTACGGAACTCAATGCCCCCTGCGGGCCGTTCCGAAAGCTCCACCGCATCCGGGGCGTCATGGAACCCCCTGGGGGCTTCCACCACTTCCCGGAGCATCGCCGCAGTAGCGTTGTAGCGTTCCAGATCCGCCAGGATTACCGCCAGCATACGCAGGGGGTTGGCCAGGGCCCAGGTAAGGGAGGAAAAGGCCAGGTACTGTCCGGCGCTAATGCGGTCCTGTATCAGGAAAAGGCCCCCTACTACCAGGGTAACAATCACCAGGAGGTTGCTCAGGAGATCCAGAATAGGCTGGTACCTGGCCGCGATGAGGGCGTTTTTGCAGCTCACGTCCCTGAATTCGGTGTTGTGTTTCTCAAAGTTGCTGATCTCGCGGCCTTCCTGGGCAAACGCCTTAACCACCCTGTTGCCGTCGATATTCTCGGTTACCGCCGTCCCCAGGTTGGTCAACTTTTGCCTGAGGAGCACGAACCGGGGCCGGATAATCGTCATGAACCTCTGGCTCAACAGGAGGATGAAAGGGGTAACCGCCGTGAGGCAGAGGGCAAGCTGCCAGTTTATAAAAAGGAGGAAAATAAAGGCGAACACAAAGATCACCACTGAATCCACCAGGGCGACAGCCACCCAGGACACCGTGTGGCGCACCCGGTCCAGGTCCTGGGTTATCCGGGTCATAAGGTTTCCTGTCGGGAATTTGTTCAGAAACCGGTAATCCTGGCCCTGAACCGTCTCGAACATATCCCGGCGCAGCACCGTCATAGCCGTACTGCTGCCCGGTTCTGTGAACACACTATGCATGAGATACCGCAGCGCAAGGCGCGTAACCTGGATGGCAAACATCGTTACCAGGAGGGGAATAAGCGGTTCCGTATTCCCCGGAATGATTACATCATCAATAAGCCTCTGGGACAGCATGGGATTGATGATGGTCATTGCCGAAGTAACAGCGGCAAGGAACATTCCCGCTATTATTCCGGCGCGATTTCCCTTCAAGTAAGACCAAAGCCAACGAACCTGGGACATGAAAAAACCTTCTTTAAAATACCTGTAATCTTGCCGTATACGGATCGTTTATTTTCGGAACTAATAACCATCATATACTTTTTTAAAAGCAAGTACAATGAGGGAAGAGGGAAATATTTACAAAAAAAGCTAAAAAATCAGCCTTTCACGCTGCCCAGGACCAGACCCTTGGTAAAGTAGCGTTGGAGGAACGGGTAGACCAGAAGCACCGGCATACAGCCCAGGAACAC